>CALGRQ010000013.1 GCA_937880795.1 uncultured Dyadobacter sp.
AATATCCCTAACCCGTAGCTGCCTCCAAATGTGGGTAGAGCGCTGTAATATTTATTGGAATACAATTCCATCTCTATAGCAGAAAAAGACATACCTTCATCCGTAATGGAATCCAAAGGTGGTCTATCGACAAATTTTTCACAAGATAACAGGCCAGATACCATCAGCGCACAAATTATCTTTATCAAGTTGAAATAGGTTTTCATAGCTTAAAAATCAATGTTAAGTCCAAAAGAATATGTTTTATAATAAGGATATACTTTGCCTGCTCCCCATGAACCGTATGTTTGTTCAGGATCAAAATTCTCCCTCATTGAAGTTAATGTTAACAGATTTTCCCCACTGACAAATACACGGATACGTCCTAAACCGAGTTTCTGGATAGCCTCATCAGGTATCGTATAGCCAATCTGTAAGTTTTTTAATCTCAGGTAGGCTGCATTTTGCAGATAACGTGTCTGAATTTGATGGTTTTTCTTTACTTCAGATGAATTATAAGGTTTAGAGTAATATGCATCAGGGTTTTCAGGTGTCCAAAAATCAGTTTGGCCTTCGTATAAATTTGAACCAAACCCACCAGTAAAGCCCCAAAACAGTACCCCCGCATTGCCACTCACAGGCGGAGCGAAGTCACGTTTCCCTACTCCTTGGAAAAACATATTCACATCCAGACCTTTCCATGAACCACCTAAGCCTAAAGAGTATAAATATCTTGCCTCCGAATTACCGATAATAATTTGATCTCCGGGCTCGCTCACCGTATTCTTCCCATTAGTAATTTTCCCATCACCATTGATATCCACATACTCTATATCACCTTTTGTCCAATTTCCATGAATAAAAGACTGATCTGGGATTTGCGACAACTGCTCATCTGTCTTTATAATTCCGGCTGTTTTATACCCCCATATCTCACCCAATCGTTGCCCCTCATAAAATGTTGATAATATACCAGTAGAGTTGTTGTATCTCGTCACTTTTGCGACATTATCCGAAAGGATCGCATTGACATAATAACTAACTTCTTCTCCTATATTGTCTTTCCATCGCAAGGAAAGTTCGATGCCTCTTGTTCTAAGATCAGCATTATTTTCTTTAGGAACACTTGCGCCCAAGACTGCTGGATAAGCGTTGGCAGGCCCAAACATTCCGATCGTCGAACGAGTGTACCAATCAAATGTGACATCTAATCTGTTCTTTAATATGGCAAGATCCAAACCGACATCAAAAGTTCTAGCCGATTCCCATGTTAAATTTTCGCTGACCAAACCAGGAGCACCTAAGTAATTTGGTAAGACTCCTCCCAACATATAGCCATATTTCGAAACAATACCTATTGTATTTAAATATAGATAATTGTCCACATTCTGATTACCTAATGAGCCATACGATGCGCGTAACTTCAACAAGCTTATATCCTCTATATTCCAAAAGGATTCCCTGGCAATATTATAACCCAACGAGACCGATGGAAAGAATCCGAACCGTTTCCCTTTCCTAAATTTAGAAGATCCATCATAACGCGCATTGAACTCAAGCAAATAGCGCTCATCATAATTATAGTTAAAGCGCATGAAAGTCCCTGAATTGGCCCAATGTGATTGACTTCCATTGACCGTCTGATCCCCTGTAGCAACACCCATTGACGGCAGGTTAATATCTATAAGATCCAATCTGCGTCCCGATAATTGATGATATCTACTCAACTCCGCTTGATGTCCTATAAGGCCCGATATAAAATGCTTAGAGAAATATTTTTCATAAGAAGTATAAGCATTTAATACATAATAGTCTGACTGTGTCATTGCTTCCGAGTACCAGTTATCGGTAGTCATAACTGGTATTCCATCGACTGTATACTCCGCAGGAAAAGGCTTCATCTGGTCAGACCATTTAATTCCATTATTCCTGTATGATAGCTCCGTATTGATCTTCCAGTTCTTGATTGGCTCCGCCTCCAAAGCACCCATAATATTGATTTCATTATTTGTCGTCCTAGAAGCACCCTCCCACTGTCTTGGAATATTGGAAGCTCTCGACCAATATCCGTTAGGATCTTTTAAAGACCAGTTCGGAAAGCGTGTAGTTGCTTGATGGAACCAGTTCCCAATGACGGCGTTTTGAGACTCTGCAGGCAATTTTAGTTGGTCTCTAACAAAACGAGTCCGTAAATCTGCACGCAACCAGGTTGTTGGGGTGAAATGAAGGTTACTTGTGACGTTATAGCGCTCGTGATTCTCATTGGCATATCGAATCAACCCTCCTTCACGGAAATATCCTGCCCCTACATAATAGTTCATTTTATTATCTCCACCACTAATCGTTACATCATGTTTTTGATTAGGTGCTGTAGGCTTGAAAAAAGTTTTAAACCAATCCACATTATCGTTATCCAAAGAGGCGTAAGACCATAATTGGGAGTTATTAGGGTCTACTACATTTGAAGGAGTGTTTGCCGGATCCGCCATATACGCCTTGATCCTGTTTATATGTTCTTCACTAAAATAGGGAGATTGACCAGAATTAATAGATGCAATATTGTATGCTTCGGCAAATTCAAGGGAATTGAGCTGTCGCGGCACCTGTATAGCCTTTGAAGCCCCGAGAATGTTATTATAAGAAATCTTTGTTTTTCCCTCACCACTCTTCGTTGTCACCAAAATCACACCATACGCCGCTCTAGCGCCATAAATAGCGGCGGAAGCTGCATCTTTTAAAACAGTAACGGTTTTTATGTCCGTGGGGTTAATATTCGTGATATCATTGGTTGGGATACCATCCACTACAAAAAGAGGGGATCCATTACTACTTAAACTCGTAGCTCCTCTCACATTATAATTAACCGCTCCTCCAGGGCCTCCATTGGGAGATATATTCAAATTCCCCACGGTTCCTTGCAAAGCCAGGCCAATATTGGCCACGGGCCTATTAGTCAATTCTTTGCCATCTATCTGAGCGACCGCTCCTGTAAGATTTACCTTTTTTTGAGTACCAAATCCCACAACTACAATTTCATCGATAGTTTCTTCCGAACGAGCCAATATCATATTTGCAAATTCGCTGATAGATTGTACCTTCTTTATTGTCTCATATCCTATAGCAGAAAATACCAAGGTGTCTATGCGAAGATTAGATGGCAATCTAAAATTTCCTTCCGCATCAGTTGCCGTTGAAGCCTTTGAGGCTACTGCGGAGACAGAGACTTGCGGCAATATATTTCCTTCTGCGTCTTTCACTTGCCCTCTAAAGGCGGCATCCTGCGCATACAAATGGCTACTGTATAGAAAGCATGCAAAAACAATAAGACAAAATAAAGTTAGCCGTACTGAGATCAACCGCATAGGGTGTGGCAAATCCGGCATGGGTTTCGATGACTTACAGTAAAAATTATTTCTTTTCATGATTCATTACTTTTTAGGTAAGTACACATTAACAGACATTGCCCTCTTCCATTTTGATTTTGAGTATTCATACATTCTCTTTTTAATGTTAATAAATAGTAGTATTAAATATTTCCTTTGGTTACTCCACATTCTTCTCTTTCGGATAAATTAGCCAGTTCTTCCAGCACCCTCCAGCACTGGTACAAACCCCTTGGCACATGGAAGCAGCCCTTCCATTTCCCTCCTTTTAGCGGTAAGAGCACTTCCCCTTCACGGTTGAGATAGCCAAACCATTCCGGGTATTCCTGATCTTTAAAATGCTTCCATGTATACTCATGGACGCGCTCGAACCAAATCAGGCATTCTTTCGAACCTGTATAGCGATACCCTTTCAAAAGCGATATCAAGGTTTCTATATGCACCCACCACAGCTTCTGATCCCACTCAAGTTCGTGGCGCGGTTTACTTTCACGGTCCATAAAATAGAATATGCCACCGTGTTCTTTATCCCAGCCGTATTCCACCATGGTTAGGGTAATCTCGGTCGCCTTTTGTATCAATTCAGGACGATCCAAACGGACACCCAAATCCATAATAAACCACATCGCTTCGATGGCATGGCCGGGATTGATCAACCGACCGTCAAAACAGTCCAAGAGTTTGCCATCTATCCCGACATTTTCGACAATGATCCCATCTAGCTCGGGACGATAGAACACTTCCATCACTTCATGGATGCAGTTCTCGATCGTTTTCATCAAGAAGTCCTCCTCCAGAAGATGCTCGATTTCCAAAGCCAGATTGCATAAGATCATGGGCAGCGCGAACCCCTTCATAGGCTGCGTCCCTACCCGACCTTTATTCCATTTACCCTTAGGATTATCTAATTTGGATAAGATGATATCAAAAGTCTTACATGCAATATCCGCATATTGAGCATTTCCCGTCGCCAGATTGAGCTGCCCAAAGGCCATGGTCGCAAAGGTGTACGAGAAAATATTATAGGGATCTACCAAAGGCTGCCCCTCTCTTGTAAGAGAGAAGTACCAGTTAAGTGCGCCATCATGACCGTATTTTTTGAGGAATTCGCCCCCTTGAATGGCGCAGTCCAACCATTCCTGCTTTTGTTCTACCTTGTTATAAAGCATGGAAAACATCCAGACTTCTCTGCCTTGCAACCAAATAAACTTGTCGGTATCATAGACTGAACCGTCCCGGTCCAAACAGGTGAGGTATCCTCCAAATTCTTTGTCCTGGGAATAGTCCAACCAAAAAGGCAACACATTCTCCAACAATTCGTTCTTGTACTGATTCGCTAAAAACTTAAAATCCACGCTTCTATAAATTATGCTTTAAAAATTTACTTCTTCAACCAATATTGTTCGATATCTTCCAATGATTTCCGCGCTGTTTCAGGCACCCATTTCCAGATAATCACCATATAAGGGATACAGACCACCGCAAAGAAGACGAAAGTGCCGGCCGGGGTAAGAGGCTGTAATAACCAAGGAGTCAGCTGTCCGATCAAGTACGTTCCTACCCAAAGTGAAAAACCCGCAATTGACATGGCAATTCCACGGATCTTCATAGGATACATCTCCGACAGGAGTACAAATATGACCGCGCTGATAGAAATTGCGCAACTAAAAATATAGCCCATGAAACACACCAGCATGAACGTCGGTGTCAAACCCAATTTCTCGTTCTGTGTAAAATAAAAGGCAATCAAGAGCAGGAAGACGATCATGGCAGATACGCCATAATAGATCAACTTTTTGCGCCCCACCCGATCGATGATAAAGACCGCCAGTACCGTTGCGACCACATTTGCCAAACCGACCATCACCTGGTAGAACAATGAATCTCCTCCGCTAAGCCCACTATCCTCAAAGATCTTCGGACCATAATACAACACGGCATTGACCCCCATAAATTGACCCAGTATCGCGATGGCGCAACCGATCAAAATAGCCCGACGTATACCTGGACTTTTGATCAGGCTCCAATCGGATTCAGATTGGCTAGACAACACCGATTTCGTTTGATCTATTTCTACTTGCGCAATCTCGGCCGATTGATGAATGCGGGTAAGAATCACCCGAGCCACCACTTCCTTGTTTTTCAAGACCAACCAACGTGGGCTCTCTGGAATAAAGAAAGCAGCAATCAAAAAAAGCAAAGCCGGAAAAACTTCCATCCCCAGCATGCCACGCCATATTTCATCATAAAACACCTGATGCATCAAAGGAGAGGAAAGCAAGGAAGCCCCTTGCTCCGCATACCATAACAGGCCATAATTGACCAAGTAGGCACCCAAAAAGCCAATGGTAATGGCAAGCTGATACAATCCAACCAAGCGCCCTCTGTATTGGGCCGCCGATACTTCGGATATATATAGCGGGGAAGCGATGGATACAACCCCTATCCCTACCCCCCCCATGATGCGATAAAAAACCAACTGTTCGTAGCTGCTACAGATCGCACAGCCTAGAGACGAAGCTCCGAACAATACAGCCGAAAGAATAAGGACATTCTTTCTACCGAACTTGTCCGTCAATACACCGGCAGTCATCACTCCAGCGATTGAACCCACTAAAGCACAGCCCACATACCAGCCTTCCTGCAGAGGCGTCAACCCAAACTGGGCGGTTACCTGCGATATCGTACCCGATATCACCGCCGTATCATAACCAAAAAGGTATCCACCCAACGCAGCCACGACCGCAAGGAACAGCATGTACCGGATATTTATCTGTTTATCCATTATCTGATATCAAAATATTCTTTGTAACGATTGTATAAATGTCCAGCCTGTAGATAGGCCGATTGAGGACTCATGAAGTGAGAAAACTCAAACGTAATGGCTTTGTCGTAACCGGCACGTTGGGCTGCCTCCAGTTTCATCCGCAACTTATCGAACTTGATCGGAAGGAACTTGATTGGCATATCCCGGTCAAAGCTCTCCGCATTGGTCCAGCATTGCATGCCGTACTTATCTGCCAGTTTTTTGTTGACCGCAAAGAAAGCGTCCAGCTCATCATAATCGATATGTCCATCCTGAAACGCACACGCATCTACCACGTCGTGGATCCCATCGAAGATCTCATCCCATTCCTGTTCATGTTGCCTGATCGATACCGCCTCTTCTTTGGTTAATGTAGCACCACTGGCCGCCACAGCCTTTTTTCCATCTATCCAGGGCGAAATAAATGTAGGCAGACCACTAGAGACATCCTTACACTGCTTGCCAAGCGTATGAAAAGCACCAATCGCTCCCTTCGTTGCCCTACTGATCTCCCCACTGAT
>CALGRQ010000014.1 GCA_937880795.1 uncultured Dyadobacter sp.
CACCATAGGCCGCATACCAGATAATAATCCAAGTATTACGCCGGGTGACACGCTTTGGATTCCGGCCGCTTGGTCATGGACATATGTAGGTGCATGGGGGTTGGAACTACAAAAATCGATATTGGAAGAAGAAGGAATCCCTACTTGCGTAATCAATGGCGCTATACCAGGTAAACGCATGGATGATTTCCTGATTCGTGACGAGAAAAATCCAGCAAACCCTACTACCATGTATGGCAGTTTTCTTAATCGGGTGCGTGTGGCCAAGCCTGCTCGGGTGAGGTCGTTTATATGGATGCATGGAGAACAGGATGTACTGGAATATATTCCCAACTATGCCGAAAAATACGATAGACTGTATAAATACTGGGTACAGGATTTTCCTCAGGTGGAGCAGTTTTTGGTTGTTCAAACCAACCTCATTCTCATGGATGACAACAAACCGAATCCGCTAGGAGGGACGGTTCGAAATTTTTTGAGAAAGACAAAGTATATATATCCTAAAACGGATCATTTTGCGGCAATTGGAACTCCCGGATATGATGGCGTCCATTATTCCCGGGCCGGCTATGAGGATTTTGGTAGAAGAATTTTCGCCTTCCTAAGGCCAAGGTTACATTATTCTACCGATACCGTGCGTGTTAGAAGTCCGGATATATTAAAGGCGGAATATACGAGTGAAAAAAACAACGAAATCCTACTTACATTTAGTGAAGGAGCCGATCTGGTATGGCCGAATGACACTACGGTTACAGGTGAGGACGGAACACCATTGGTTTTAAAGCTAAAAGACTTTTTTTACCTGGATGGAGATGAAACCAAACAAGTGATTGCCGAAGGTAAGGCCGTGGGAAATAAAGTAACCTTAACTTTAAAAGAACCTATTAATGCTTCCAAATTGGGTTATTTGCCGTCGAAGATGCCTAAAAATCTTCCGGATCCGAATGACTATGGAACGGGCTTGTATAGTGGCCCATTTCTTAAAAACAAAAGGGGAGTTGGCGCATTTTCTTTTGTGGACGTAGACATCGTACCCTTTCCTATATTGGGTATTGAGCCCGTTGGCGATCCGTTTGTTTGGAAGGTATATCCCAATCCGGTGTCGGACATCCTCTCTGTGCATTTCGAGCAGCAGCAAAATGGCAAGTTGCAAATTGTTGGTCTGAACGGCCAGACGATATACGAGAAATCTGTAAAATCGGCTCGTGATTTTGAGATTAAAATGACCGATTGGCCGACCGGCTATTATTTTGTAAAAATGATAGATGGGCGGGGGAATGTTTCAACGCAGAAAATTGCCAAGTTCTGATTTGGTTCAGTACCGTATATTTTCTGTGGGGTGACGGGATAGAAATGTTGTAATAGACAAATTATAGTATCATTTTTGCCCAAATTATAAATCTGACTTTATTGGAGGTCAGATTTATAATGAAGAAGCCTCAATAACGAGTTAAATAGGCTCTTCACTCACCTTCCTACATTTATAAAGGGTTATACGATACCGTAAATCGTATTTTTACAATGCGTGAAAAAGCTTTACGGACGCTCAGTGTAACTTACCTGCTTTTACCCAATTTAATTTTTTATTACAGCTGGGTCAACGTACCCGTTGCCATTGCCGGGCTGCTGATATTGCTATACCTTGCCAAAGAAGAGTGGTTCGATCAAAGTTATAAATCGATTCGGGTTTTGGCTGCTAAGGACTTTATAGTGCTAGGTGCTGCTACCTTCGTTTTGACGGTTATTTCGGGAATCAACGGATATGTATTTCAAAACATTGATTACTGGGCCCATAATACCAAATTTTATGAACTACTTACTTTACCGTGGCCCATCCGAATTCCGCAGGACGGCCCTTTAGTCGCCTATTATTACGGATTTTACATTATTCCTGCTTTTCTTTCGCAGTTGACGGGGTCTGTTAATGAACTCTTCATCTTCCTCTGGACGTGGTTGGGCCTACTTTGGGCCATGGCGTGGGTTTATCTTGCCCTGAACAGGAAAATAATTTTTACCTTATTGGTGCTTTGTATAGGCGATCTTCCCTATGTTTTGAAATCATTTTTATCCTTGTTTTCCATTCGACTTTATGATTATGGAACCTTTGGAATTGAAAGTTGGTCTAATTTTGAAAATTTACTGTGGGTGCCTAACCAGTTTATTCCTGCTGTTTTAATTGGAGGAATGTTCGTGTATAGTTTGACCCGGGGAATTCATTTGGACACCTTGGTATTACCCATTGCGCTTTCATTTTGGTGGGCGGTTTTCCCTTCCTTTATAGGAGGGCTGTTTGTTGGGGGCCTGATCGTTCACGAATGGTTTTTAAAAGGGTTCAAGCTGGATTGGTTACGTGTGACGAATAAAGTCATTTTGCCTTTTTTAATATGTGTACCCGTATTGCTTTTCTTTTTATCCAATGATGGCAAGGTAGTTTCGGGCTTTTTGTGGCAGTTTGATCTCGACCTGGCGAATACAGGGTTGGAGTATATCGTGAATATAGGAATCAATGCCATGCTCTTTTTGCTTGCCTATTTCTGGTTTAAAAATATGCAGCTACCTTTTCTTGCGCAGCTACCCTTTTACTTTCTCATTTTGCTGGAATTATTGTTGCCGATATACCGCTTAGGAGAAGTGAATGATTTGCTATTCAGAGGTATGATGCCCTTGCTTATCATTGCGGGCATCTATATGTTTTATCCGCTGACGGTATTCTCCTGGGACAAAACCTGGGCTATTGTACGGACGTCGCGATTTGGTATTTTTCTATTGATTTTGCTGATGTCGTCGTCCCTGTTTGGGATAAGCAGACTGGTGCGTGCTGGAAAAGTAAATAGGTTTACGGAAATGAATGAAGCGGGAAATGCTTCTTTTAAACCGATTCCGTACGACGCTTACGACAATGTATACGAACTTCTGCAAGACCGTTGGTCTCAGGAAGCAGCTGAACAATACATGGGTAGCAAGGATTCATTCTACGACAAATACCTGGCACCCTAAATCGCTAATTTAACGGGGTTAGTCGGCAAGGCCGTAGCGAATGATGCAGTAAATGGCTCTAAAACCATCTTTCCAGTTGATTTTTTTACCTTCTTCGTAGGTTCTTCCATAGTAAGATACCCCCACTTCGTAAATTCTTATTCTCGGAATTTTAGAGATTTTGGCGGTTACTTCCGGCTCAAATCCAAATCTTCTTTCTTTAAGATTTAGTCCTTTGAGCATATCGGCTCTGAAAAGCTTATAGCAAGTCTCCATGTCTGTAAGATTGAGATTACAGAACATATTGCTGAGGAAAGTCAGGAACTTATTACCTATTGTGTGCCAGAAGAAAAGAATGCGGTGCGGTCGGCCACCCATAAAGCGAGATCCGTATACAACATCCGCATAACCGTTGATAACCGGCTTTAAAAGAACATTAAACTCTTCGGGGTCATATTCGAGGTCGGCATCCTGAACAATGATATAATCACCGCTTGCTTTTTGAATACCTGTATGCAGCGCAGCGCCCTTCCCCTTGTTAACCTCGTGCTTAAAATAGCTGATTTCAACAAGCGGATTTTCGGCAATAAATTGTTTGACTTTTCCTTCGGTATTATCTGCTGAACAATCATTTACAACGACGATCTCTTTACTGAAGTCCCCGATGAGAACGACGGATTTTAGTTTTTCCAGTACAGTGAGAATCGTTTTTTCTTCGTTGTAAGCAGGTACTATAACAGATAATTTCATTCCGATAATGTATGTGTAAACGAAGCCTATGTGGCTTAACGTTTGAGGATGTAATAAACACCTCGTTTTATAAAACGAGGTGTTCTATTTGATTAGTCAAAGCACAACGATGCAGCGCCTAAGAGGCCGGCGTCGTTTGCCAAGGTTGCTCTTTTAATGCTGATCGTTTTCAGGTAATAAGGTGTTAACCAACATTCCAGACGGTCATTAATGGCTGGTAAAATAAACTCGAAAGAAGCCGAGATACCTCCACCAATCAGGATGGTTGTAATATCCAATATCCGTACCATAGAAACGAGGCCCTCGCCTAAAAGATATCCCATTTCCCAGAAAATCTGTTTTGCAAGCTCATCTCCGGCAGAAGCTGCTGCGACAAGTCCGGTAGTTGAAATGGTGCCATCGGCAGGAAGCTGAGTGGTGCCTGTGTAAGCAGCACGCATTTCATTGGCCATATCGAGCAATTCTTTTTTGCCGATGTTCCGCTCCAATACTTTTCCATTTTTGGAAGGTACGTGGCCTGGTTCCATGGCGTTACCGCCACCGCCTTTGAAAACTTTTTTGTCTATAATTGCTGCACCACCGATACCGGTACCAAGCGTTACAAAAATATAATCTTCAGGAAGTTTATCTTCTCCAAAGTAATATTCACCTAGAGCCGCAGCGTTAGCGTCATTTTCCAGGAAAAAATCGTGATCAGGGAAGCGTTTCTTTAGGTCAGGAACAATTTGAATTCCGTCAATTTCAGGAATTGCAGTAATTTCTATCAAGGTTGTACGTGCACGGTTGGTTAAACCGGGTACACCTATTCCTACTCTTTTTACTTCGGGATATTCCACCAGTTGTAATGCAATTGCATCTCCAAGCCGATCAATAAAATGGCCTGAAGTACGCCAACTAGCGGTATCGTGGCTATAAAAGTTGGATATTCTTCCATTCGAAGCATCAACGATCCCCATTTTTACGTTGGTGCCACCCACGTCTATACCGAGGTACTGTTCCATGAAATCAAATATGGGTTTAATAAATAATTTTAATAATGTGGCAATTTAGCAAAAATGCCTTATTCTTTACAAATCAATCTATGTCTCCCAATTGTGGCCGGATCAAAATCTCTTCAATAACAGCACCCGGTGACAGCGAAAATGCAGACCAAATTGCTTCGGCTACATCGCGGGAATCAATAAATCGTTCTACGGGAAGATCTGTCCCTTTCCAGCTATCGGTCAGGGTAGCACCGGGGAGTATTGCTGTCACTTTTATTTGGTGAGGCTTCATTTCTTCCCGCAAAACCTTCGTCATGCCTAGTAGCGCAAATTTGGAGATGCAATAGGAGCCACCGTTTGGATAGGCTGTAATGCTGGCCGTAGAACAAATGTTAAAAATATGCCCTTTTTTTTCTGTCATCATACCACCTAAAACTCCTCTGGTGAGGTGATAGGCACTATACAAATTGGTTTCAATGGTTTTTTCCAGTGTTCCCTCTGTTTCATTGTGAACTTGCCCTGGTATAAATACGCCGGTATTGTTGATCAAAGCCGCAACAGGTCTGTTTTGAGACTGTATAAAAGCGATGAAACTGGATATATCGGCCCTTAGAGATAAATCCGACACGCTATATAGTAACTGCGAATTGGGAAAGCGGGTTAGCATTTCTGCTTGTAATGAAAAAAGATCTTTATCATTTCGTGCACAGGTGATTACGTCAAATCCACCTTCTAGAAAGCGTTCTATAACTGCTTTGCCTATACCTTTTGTCCCTCCTGTTACGATTACTAATGGATTCATTTTTCTGTTTGCCTCTTTTTTTGTCTAATTTTCCCGAAAATATTGAATACAATTAAGATATTATGTCTGTTATCGGTAAATACTTCATTTTTTTAGGATCATTATTTGGTAAGGGTGAAAAATTGTCGGTTTACTGGCGGCGTTTTATTGAAGAGTGCGTGGGCATTGGTGTGAGTTCAATTTTTATTGTTGCAATCGTTTCTACATTTATTGGCGCGGTTTCTTGTATCCAAACAGCCTATAACCTGGTAAGTCCGATTATACCGGTTTCCACAGTTGCGCTTATCGTACGGGATATGCAATTGCTGGAATTGGCACCAACCATTACCTGTATCGTTCTCGCCGGAAAAGTAGGTTCTAATATCGCCAGTGAATTGGGTACCATGCGGATAAGCGAACAAATAGATGCCCTGGAAGTGATGGGGATCAACTCGTCGTCGTATCTGGTATTACCCAAGGTGTTAGCAGCCATGTTTACATTCCCTATGCTCGTCATTTTTGCGGCTTTTCTCGGAATTTTTGTGGGCTATTTGGCAGGAACACTTACGGGGGTGATTACCGAAAAAGATTATATGGAAGGTATTCGCGATTCCTTCGTTCCTTATAACATTTTCTTCATGTGCGTAAAACCATTCGTATTTGGGTTCCTTATTGCTACCATTTCCTCATTTCAGGGTTTTTATACCTCTGGCGGAGCTTTGGAGGTAGGGAAAGCGAGTACAGGGGCCGTAACCAACAGTTGTATATCCGTCCTCATTGCCGATTACCTTTTGGCGCAATTACTATTGTAAGGATAATGGTTGAATCACCTGTATTGGAAAGCACTAATTGACCAGAAACATGATTGAAATAACAGATATAAAGAAGGCATTTAACGGTAAAGAGGTACTCAAAGGGATTACTTCCACATTCGAAAAGGGTAAAACCAATATTATTATAGGGGGTAGTGGAACGGGAAAAAGTGTTTTGCTGAAATGTATGATCGGACTTGTGCAGCCCGATTCTGGTTCGGTGTTGTACAATGGTCGGGATTTTTACCGCAGTGATAAGGAAACCCAGCAGTCCATTCGACGTGAAATGGGGGTACTTTTTCAGGGTGGGGCTTTGTTCGACTCAAAAACAGTGGAAGAAAATGTTCGTTTTCCATTGGATATGCTCACAGATCAGTCCAATAGTGAAAAGCAAGACCGTGTGGCGTTTTGCTTGCAACGTGTTGGATTGGAGGCGGCTGCGAAAAGAATGCCTTCCGAGATCAGCGGAGGAATGAAAAAAAGGGTAGGTATTGCACGTGCCATTGTCATGAACCCTAAATATTTGTTTTGTGATGAACCCAATTCCGGGTTGGATCCGCTCACTTCGGTGAAGATTGATGAATTGATTAAGGAGATTACGGAGGAGTACGAAATCACCACCATAATCATTACCCACGATATGAACTCGGTTCTGGAGATTGGTGAAAATATCATATTTCTATACCAGGGGGATAAGCTCTGGGAAGGAAAAAAGACTGACATTACCAAAACGACAGTTCCCGAGTTACAAGAGTTTTTGTTCTCCAATAAGTTGCTTCGGGAAATGGATAGATAGCCGTTATCGTTTTTTCAAAAACGGTATATTTCTACGTTCCAGATAGAATACAAATGCTGAAAATCCTGCAAATATTAGCATATGGACAGGTACGGATACCCACAAATTAGGCATATCCAGAAATGCAGAGGCATAAATAACCAGTCCACCGGCGATGATATATCTCACTGCGGAACCTACTTCATAAGGAACCGGATAATATTTTTGGCCGAAGTGATAGCAGAGTGCCATCATAACAAAACTGGATACGGCAAATGCGATGGCGCATCCCAAATAGCCAAAAACGGGCACTAACATAACGTTTAGTGTTATTACTACGAAGGCACCTGCGAGGGTGAGGTACGTACCATATTGGGTTTTGTTGGTTAACTTAAACCAGGCAGCCAGGTTGTAATATATACCGAGAAACAGAAAGGCACTCAGCAGCCAGGGAACAACAGGCAGGCCTTCATGGAAAACTTTTTTCTTGAGAAAAATAGCCGCCAGTAAATCCAGATTGAGCGATATCCCTACCCACATCATCACACAGATGATCACAAACCACTTCATAATTTGCGCGAATACAGGAGGGGCATTTTTGTCTTCACCCTTAGAGAAAAAGAAGGGCTCTGCCGCATATTTAAAGGCCTGAATGGCCAAATTCATAAAGACTGATAGCTTTACACATTGACCGTATATACCGATGGCATCCTTGGTGGTACGTCCTGGGTAAAAATTTTCAGGTAGTAAATATTGTAGGAATAGCCTGTCGAAAAGCATATTGGTTACTGCTGCCAGATTCATAATCATGATGGGGAAGGCATATACCCACACCGGCTTAAATAATGTGAAGTTGAATACGAATTTGAAGTCGGCAAATTCTTTCCAAAGCAATGGCAAAAACAGCAAATTGGCGATGAGGTTGACGAGTACGATATAATCAACGGTATGAATAGGATCGTAGAAGGACGCAATGAATGGCTTGAGGGAGGTCAAATATTTCCCATCATAAATATCCTTAAACACCACAAGCAGCAGCAGGTTGAGTGCTATGGTGATCAGGATATTCGAAATGCGTATCGTGACAAATTTTAAAGCCTTTTTTTCCAGCCGGAGTCGTGCAAAAGGAATGGCAACAATGGCATCTATGGCCATAATAGCAGCAAACCAACGTACCAGCCTGGCGTTTTCGGGATAATCGATGAGGTGGGCGATTTCGTCTGCAAAAACATATACCCCTCCTGATAATACGACGCTCGTTACAATTACAGCGCTTAGAATCAGGTTGTAGTACTGTTTTTTATTCGATTCGGAGGAGGCATATCTAAAAAATGCTGTTTCCATTCCGAATGTATAAAGTATCAGTGCAATTCCCGAAAACGAATACAGCTGAACTTGTACAGCCAGTTCGGCAGGTAAAAAAAGACTTGTGTGAAGGGGTACAAGTAGGTAATTTAACAACCGGCCGAGCATGGTGCTCACACCGTATAATGCCGTTTCACTTGCAAGTTTTTTTAATACACTCATAAATTATTGAAAGCACTAGCCTCAGTGTGATGCCTAAAAGTTATCTGGATTTAAAATCGGAGGACAAATATACACGAAGGAATAGGGATTGTAACCAAAAAAAGAGCCCTCTCCGTTGGAAGAGGGACTCGGTTATAGCGAACGGGGTTGGTTACTTACTCACACCCTGTATAATTTCTTCAATGATATTGTCAATGCGCTGCCAACCATCTTCTGTATTTAGGTCAACATCCAGTATTTTGGGGCGATGATCTTCTGCAATCACCAAATAGTAAATACCGGCTGTAATAAATGCCATCAGAGCCTTAGAGTCGGTTACATTGGGAAGATCACCAATTTTTTCCCACAGACGTATTGCAGCACTATTTTTGGTTTCGGATAGAATGGATTTTCCTGTTCCGATTTCCCAACGCAATAAGTCCCTGGTGGTTTTCCGCTCTCTTAAATCACTGAGAAAAGTAAGCATCATTTTTGTAAATGCCGCGCTTCTTTGTTCCGGAGGGGTGGGGTCTATGTTTTCAATATACTCGTCACCCGCTGTGGAGGTATACTCACCCGATTTGACATACTGTTCCATAAGCCCATCCACACTTTCGAAGTAGCGGTAAATGAGCACTTTATTGACCCCCGCCGTGCGGGCAATGAGGTTGACACCCACTTTATCGGTGCCATATTGTTCGATTACTTCACCAACAGCTTTGAGGATTTTACCCTTGGTGCGCTCACGATCGCGCTTTTTTACCTTGTCGATTTGCGCTTTACTTAATTTTATTTGTAATACCCCATTTTCGCAAACATCTGTATTAACTACAAAATTTTTCTGACATTGATTATATTTAAAAAAGTGACACTTATTATCCATCCCATAATCTACAACACTAAATCCATTGATATAATCCACATCTTTTTGTCTAATTTGATTTAAACCTGAAGGAGAAACTATTCGCAGACTAGTCC
>CALGRQ010000015.1 GCA_937880795.1 uncultured Dyadobacter sp.
TTGGAGATATATAAATTCCCGACGTTGTCAAATATCATACCTTCAGGCTGCAAAAATATTTGTTTGCTAAGGGGTACCACTTCTTTCACTTGCCATGTTGAATCGGTAACAACCAGTAATTTGTTAACGGAGGAAAGGATATACCAGTTATGGTCTAGTGGATTTCGGGCCAGTGCCGACGGTTTAAACGGTTTATCCATTTTACCAGCCAATGCCTCAATTGGGGATATATCAATTTTAAAATTCTCAATACGATCTTCAGATTGAAGGTCGAGAATGTAACCCGACACACTTTTACGGGAATCATCTGCTTCACACTCCTTACATAAAACGTAAATTTTGCCTGATTGCACATCTCCATACATGCCCTCGTATTCACCTTTTGGCAATGGTTTTTTCCATTCCTTTACGCGATCTGTGTGCTGTTGTGATAGATCGTCAGTAGGGAAGGTATATAGGCTGCCATTGCTTTTCAATACAATCACCTGGTCGTTTACAATCGTCAAATCTTCAAAGTCACCTTTATCGGCAAATTGCGTATGGCTTTGTTTTGCTTCTTGCCACCCTTGCTGGTATACTTTACCTTCTTCATCCTGGACAACAAAGAATGTGTTGATTGCAGGACTGGGACTGAACGTGATCCCCGATACTTCAAGGAGGTTGTCAGGAAGTTCAAAGGTTTCGGGTGTTAGTAGGTCATATTGCGTAAACGATTTTTTGGGTTTGTCGGTAGAAGTGCAGCCATTTGCCATCCATGCGAGAAGCAGTATTCTGGCGATTGTCGGTGTAATGGGCTTCATTTTACAGTTAATTTGTGTGATCATTGCTTTGTAATGTAGCAAAATATAGGAGATGGTTTATATAGAACCTGATTTTTAAAGAAACTCATTTAATAGCGGGTATTTTCGCCATTATTCCTGAGCAGCAGGGTGCCTCTTCATTAAATCGGGAGAAAATAAGTATTTTGCCACCTTATACCTTGTTATTTTTCGTATTTCAGCTGCCAAACATCAATGGATTACTTTCTGGTGACCTTTTTTCTGGTCCAATATATTCGAAAAACACTTCAAACCAAGGATCAGTTGCCGTATTGGCATAAGCGCATTGAATATGCGCAATACCTTTCTGTGGCTTTGCTTTGTACGTATTACGTGGCCGATACGCCAGATTGGTTTGGATGGGTGTGGCATCCATTTATGATCCTAATTCTTTTTACTGCCTATAAAAACGATGAATTTTATTCGATTCGAGGTATTGTTCAATCGGTTATTCCTTTTGTAGGTGTAACCGTGCTGGAGAGTATTGTTAAACTTATTGCTCCGTCCTTCTACGACAAATATGAAAGTTATTTTGGTGCAGTTGCATTTTTTGCCTTTGCGCTCTGTTTCATCATTTGGTTTTACGCTCAAAAGCAGCAAAAAATACTGTTGAAAGAACGGGAAGATCGGATTAGGGAGGAAAAAGAAAGCAAGGCGCAAAAGGAATCGTTGGAGTATTTGGTAGCTGAACGGACCTATGAACTTACTTTGCAAAAGGAGGAGCTTCAAAAAACGATTGAAGAACTTAAATCAACGCAAAACCAGCTGATACAAAGTGAAAAGATGGCATCGTTGGGAGAGCTCACGGCCGGTATTGCGCACGAGATTCAGAACCCGTTGAATTTTGTAAATAACTTTTCAGAAGTATCGGTTGAACTCTGTGAAGAATTGGTGGAGGAAATTGAAAAAAGTCAGTTGCCTGATTCAGAAAAATCGTATATCCGGGAAATTATCGGTGATTTAAGTCAAAATCAACAGAAGATTACGCACCACGGTAAGCGTGCCGACTCCATTGTGAAGGGGATGTTGCAACATTCACGGGCATCCTCGGGCGAATTGGAGCTGGTGGATGTCAATGCTTTGGCAGATGAGTATATGCGTTTGGCATATCATGGTTTACGTGCCAAGAATAAGGAGTTTAATTCGGCGCTGGTAACAGACTTCGACCCTTCGATTGGTCAGGTGAAAGTACTTCCGCAGGACTTAGGACGTGTTTTTCTGAATTTGTTTACCAACGCATTTTATGCCGTTGCAGAGAAAAAGCGAAAACTGGCCGAAACAGACTCTGGTTTGGACTATAAACCAGAGGTGAAGATTTCAACCAAAAAATTTGCCGACAAGTTGTATATACGGGTTTCTGATAATGGAACAGGCATGCCGGAGCATGTTAAGGCTAAGATTTTTCAGCCATTTTTTACCACAAAACCAACAGGAGAGGGCACGGGCTTGGGGTTATCGATGAGTTACGAAATCGTGACCAATGGGCATGGTGGCACCCTCGATGTGGAAACGATTCCTGGTGAAAAAACAGAATTTAGAATCACATTGCCCATGAAAGATTGACCAGGACGGTAAATTTTAACCGAGGAAATAGGTAACGGATTGTATAGCATTGCCAAATATGAAAATACTTGTAGTGGATGATGAAGAGGATGTTCAATCACTCTTTCAACAGAAATTCCGGAAGGAAATACGCAGTAATATCTTTGAATTTTCATTTGCCTTCTCGGGGGAGGAAGCACTCGATTATTTAGCAAACCACCCTTCTGAGGTCGTAATGATCCTGTCAGACATTAATATGCCGGGGATGAGTGGCATCGAATTATTGAAAACGATTCGGGTTGCGCATCCATCTGCGCCGCCACAGGTGATGATGATTACCGCTTATGGAGACAGCAAAAAACACGATGAAGCTATGCTGTTGGGGGCTGATGACTTCCTGACCAAGCCTGTTAATTTTGTGGCTTTGAAGGAAAAATTGCTTCAATTGATATAACAGGCAAAACTTTTAGAGACTAAATTTTATGAAAGCCAAGATACTTGTTGTTGATGATGAAGCGGATTTGCAATTGCTGATCAAACAGAAATTTAGGAGACAGATTCGGGAAGAAGAATATGAATTCATATTTGCTGAAAATGGGGTCCAGGCGTTGGGCATGTTGGAGGATCACCCGGATGTAGACATGGTTTTGAGTGATATCAACATGCCTGAAATGGATGGTCTAACCCTGCTGGTTAAATTAGGTGAGGTGAGTCCGCTCTTAAAGTCGGTGATCGTTTCGGCCTACGGCGATATGAACAATATCCGAACAGCCATGAACAGAGGTGCTTATGATTTTTTGACCAAACCCATCGATTTTAAGGATTTGGAGGTAACCATGAGCAAAACGTTGAAGTACGTGGCGCAGTTGAAGGAAACTTTAAAAGCTGTACGTGAAAACGATATTCTCCGGATGTACGTCGATTCGTCCGTGCTTGAATTCATGACACAGGATGTCTTCAGTAAATCGTTTATGGTCAGCGAAAACATTGAGGCCACGGTGGTTTTCATGGACTTATGTGGATTTACTTCCATTTCGGAAAAGGAACCTGCGGATCATGTAGTAAAATTGATCAATAAGTATTTTGACGTGATGGTGAAGGAAATTATTGCTCAGGGTGGACTGGTTGATAAGTTTATGGGGGATGCTGTGATGGCTGTATTTCGGGGTGCCTATCATCTCGATAGAGCTGTGGAGTGTAGTCTCGCCGTTCGAAACCAAATCAATAGCTTCAAGGAAGAGTTGTCTGATCAAACAGCATACAATCCAAAAGTAGCGATAGGGGTGAATTCCGGCGAAATGGTTTCTGGAAATATCGGTTCTGCTGCACTCAAAAGACTGGACTATACCGTAATTGGTGATGCAGTGAACATCGCGCAACGCTTGCAAGCGGTGGCTAAACCAGGTCAGATTGTCGTCCCCGAAACGGCTTACCACAAGATTAAGGAGGCTTTTGAATGTAATCTGGTAGGAGAGGTTAATCTGAAGAACAAGACAAACCCCGTTCTCATTTATGAGGTAATAGCATAATGAAAAACTTATACTGAATCCGATCCAAACCGTTTTTTAGGCTGATTTAAGGAACAAGGTCTATGCATGTAGCTGCTGCGCGAGAATTTATTTTTGAAAAATTAAAAAGAGAACTTCCTGGGGATCTCTTTTACCATGGTATACACCATACCGTTGATGTTACCAAAGTGGCTTTGCAAATAGCCAATCGGGAAGGAGTCTGTGATCAGACAAGCCTAGGATTACTTGAAACGGCAGCTCTTTATCATGACTGCGGTTTTATATATACCTATCAGGATCATGAAGAGGCTGGGTGTAACGTGGTGCGTGATACTCTTCCCTTATTTGGCTATACCGCGGATCATATACAGATCATTTGCGGGCTGATTATGGCCACGAAACTTCCTCAAACCCCCCGAACGTATTTAGAAGACATAATCTGCGATGCCGACCTGGATTACTTGGGGAGGCCCGATTTCAAGGCCATTGGAGACACGCTGTATCAGGAGTTATTGGTGAGGAATAAGGTAACAGATATCCCGACCTGGAATAAGCGTCAGGTCGATTTTTTAAGCCAACACAGTTATAAGACTAAAACATCACAAGAATTGAGAGAGATGGGCAAACAATCACATCTCTCGGAACTAAAAAAAGGACTACTATGATGTAGTCCTTTTTGCTTATGGATTGACGCTTAACCTCATTTTCTCGTTTTGTATACGAATACGCTGACAAAGAATGCGGAGAACATTCCGCAGGATCTCGTCACGTTCTTCCATAAGTTCGTAAAAATCTTCCTGATCGATACGGAATAGTAAAACATCAGATTCGGCGATGGTCGTGGCCGATCTTGGTTCGGTATCGAGCAAGGCCAGCTCACCAAAAATTTCTCCTTTATCAAATAGAGCAAGTTGCTTTGTACCGTCATATATGCCAATTTCTCCGGCATAAATCACATACATGCTGTCACCCAAATCTCCTTTGGCAAATACTTCCTGACCTTCTACAAAACGAACTTCCCTCATAATGGGCGCAATCGAGCTCAATACATTCTCCGGTGTATTTGAAAACAGTTGGGTGTTTTTTAATACAATGATGCGTTCCATTTCAGAAATTTGGGTAGAAGTGCTGTCGTGTTTCATGGCTGTTGTGTTGCTTGTATGGATCAGTGAACGGGTGGTCGAAACCTCCCGAATGAGTTGGTTAGCGTGGTTAAGAATACTTTCTGGTAGTGCTATATCCTGGGGCACTTTTGTGATGGCAAGAGCGATGGTCCAAGTGGTAAAGCGCCTATCCTGCTCTTTTAGGATAAGGTCAACCAACGGCATTTTAACCTCTTCTTCATTCACATATTGGAAAAGGAATTCTCTCTTCTTAGCAATCGGGTGATCTTCCAATATACCTTGTAAAGCGGGGTACAAGGAGCGTGGAATCAGGTTCTCAATCATTTCAATTGAATTGGCCTTTTTTTCGTTGGAGTTATGCCGAATACCTTTCCATGCGCTATGTATGGCATCTTTATCATATAGAGCCATAAAAATATAAAATAACCTTTCCTTCGCCAGATCCAGTTCGTATTGAAGCGTTTTCTGCCACATGCGGTCTTGAGAGGCGCCATCCATCGTATCCAGAAGCTGGTATGATGCGGTAATCTCTTTATGAATAAATTCACTAACAACCTCCTGTGATTCAGTGCTTATTGGATATTTGGAGAAAGATTTTAATATTGAAAAATGTATTGACCTGTCTATATGTTTTGTATATATATTACTTTTATTAAGGTATATACTTTTCAAAAGATTTAAAAGTATATTTTGAGTGAATGACGTCCGATTTTTTTCGGCAACATGGACAAAATCGGTTAACTTTTTCTTGGTCTCGCCTGTTTGTAGCCATTGGGTTAAAACGCGATTGCCGGGGTCTCCTGCGTTGATGAGCGCAGCAATGACAGATTTGGAAAATCCGTTTTCAATATGGGGCTCTATATCCTGGTTAAGGCTTTCCGGCGCCTGAGTGATGAGTAACTCTAATGCCATGCTTTTGATATCTTTTGGTCCATCAACAAGCAATTCTTTCACCGCTTCCAGATGCGGAGCCAGGTTCATTTCCTGTAAACAGGTAAGCGCAATTTTAAGAGATATTTCATCTTTCGATCGCAATAGTTTTCGCAGTGTACCATGGATCAATGAAAGAGATTTTCCCGCTTCCCAAGAACCGACAATGGCCCCCCGGACAATGTCGTTATCCTGATGCGCGAGATAGCGAGCTAGCTTTTCGTCTGATAACTTAGACGAAGCACAAGCAATGCGTACAGCCAGAGTTTGGCACGCTGTGTCCGGCTCCGACTCGATGTATAAAAAGAAGTAAGGTGTCAGTTCTGGTTTGTTCATTGCCGACAAAACTTCTAGTGCCTTGTATCTTACCTGTACGTTTGGATTCTTTAAAAGGCTATCCATATTTTGCTGCAAGATGGAGTCATTATTTTTGGCTAGCCAATCTATCGCATTGATCACCTCCTCCTTACGCTCACTGCCAAGATTGTCTTTAATGATAGGTAGTACATCTGCGGGAGATGGAAGTTCTCCACTTTGAATAAACCTTTTACTGATGGCATTTTTAAGTTCAAGTATATAGGCGCTGTATGACTTTCTGAAAAAGAAAAGTGCTACTAATGCGAAGAGCAGAGATAAATCGAATGTGAGACTTAGGTTGGAAAGGTCGTTGCTGTATATAATCCAGAGTAACGTACCGGCTAAGAACATACCCATAGGCTCATATAGCCCCTTGGCCAGCGTGTGTCCTTTTAAGCGATTTTTGGTGGATAGCGGTTGGAAAAGTACCAAGAAAACCGGATCGAAGATGGTTCTACGTACAATTTCAAATAACAGGTATGCCACGCAATAATATACGAGGAGCGAGGGTTCATCTTGTCTGATATACGAAGAAATCAGTAAGCCCAAAGACACTAGGATGGTAGTAAGTGGCAATAGGTATAATGTAAGTTTAATCCCAAAACGTTCAACAACTTTACCTGAAAAGAGTGTTTTAACAAAGGTGCTAATGAGGTAAGTGCCGGTGAGCACGCTACCCACAAATACGATGATGTCGTGCTGCGAGTGAAATTTATACTTCACGTTCACAAAGAAGTGGTATTCGATCCAGGTGGCAGCTGCCGCAATGGCAACAATGCCCAGGCACAAGGCGGTTAGTAGTTTGTTTCCGGCGAAGTATTTTTGCTCAATTTTAGAACTTGAAATGGACGCCCGACGTGGCCTTGCATGATGCGGGTCAGGTATTTGTGTATGTCGAAATGTGAGAATTTGGGTATAAAACGCCAATGCAAAGAAAGCCAGTGAAATAACCAGCAATATCATTAGGACAGATGGTGAATGTATGAGTGTAGCAAGTACAGCACCCAGTGCTTTTGCTGGCATGTCTCCAGATCCAATAACACCGAAGAGTCTTTTGCTTTGACGCACATCAAAAACCAAAGCGGACAACCCCCAGAATTCAAGATTGACCAGTAGATATATCACCCGAAAACCTACCATAATGGCGATGGCGGTAGCAACACCATGGCCTAATGATAGCAAAATCATTACCACCGCAACCATAAAAAGAGAAGCCAGCATGGTACCCAGGCTTAGTTTTCTAAGTGCCAGATGGTGTTCATAATGCTCATATATTTTGCCCGCCAGCATCACAGTAAGGGCGGCAGCCACATAGGCGATGGGAAGAGAATATTCGGGGTGATTTTCTAAAAGAAGCACATTGGCTGATACATATACCAGTGTGGTTCCTACATTGGTAAAGAAATTGTGTAGGAAAAACAGGAGTGTTTGTTTATTGAATTTACTAAAAAGCCCGGTATGGGTAGATGCTGTCATATCATTCAAACTACTATGGTCACTATTGTAAAATAAGCATTAAATCTTCCCATTAAAAATAGGTAGAGGGAAGCCTATGTAAAAACCCTTAGGCACGTATCATTAAAACGGATGGCACGTGAGACAACCACACGCTATGCGATTCTACCGCTGCTTTCCAACTTTGGTAACTGATTAACATCAGATCCTGTTTTCTGAGAAAATCTTTTTCCAGTGCGTTATCAGTTCGGAGGTAAACCCGTTCTGGAGCCTGTTCTTGTATATGCGTGAAAATAAGGTTTGAACTGGATAAGGTTGTTAATATGCCCATGGGGTCTATAATGGTAAGCCGAACATCGGGATTGGCCATCCACTTTCCAGCCATTTCCAGCAGCAAAACATCATTTTCAGAGAAAACCGGCAGGAGTATATGCTCCGTTTTAATCATATTTTTTTCTATAAAAAGAGCTACCGGTATTTTCACATAGCGAAGGACGTGGCTGGTACGTTCGTCGAAAATATCATCATGAAAAAGATTTTCCTTTCCTTTAAGCGTGTCGAGAAGTCGTACAGGGCTGATGATTTTATTGGTAATACCCAATAATTTACCCAAAAGCGTACCTTCAAATACATTATGACCAATACCCATCAGCAATAAATCATATCTACCATCATTCGCTGTTTCGATGATATCGTGTTCAATGTCTTGCGACGGTTTAAATAATGTGTTTATAGATAATTGGAGTTGAGTTGCTTCCTCCTTGATCGGTTTAAATGTGTCATATTCATACTCTTCCGTGTTGACCTGGTTCAAATAACTGCTGGGCGATAGGTGTAAGGCTGTCATTTTCTTGTGGCTGTCCAGGCTTATAAAATGACTCGACAAGCGTAACATTTTTCTCCCGCTAAGAGGACTGGCAAATGCCAGCAAAATGGAATACTCAGGTTTAGCAGTCGTTGTTGACGGATATGATTCCTTCGTTTCCGGTAAAAACCGGTCGATAAGATCTAGCCCAGGGCCAGTCATGCAGGTGGTTACAAGCGCCATGATGACCATCATCGCAAAAATTTCTGGTGAAAGTACACCAATATCATAGCCTATATTGAGGACTACCAATTCCATTAGTCCACGTGTGTTCATCAGAGATCCAATGATAAGGCTATCGCGCCAGCTCTGCTTCACAAATCGGGCGGCCAAAGCACTTCCAATAAACTTTCCAGTAACAGCGGCGACGATAATCCATCCGGTAATTTGCCACAAATACGGGTCGTTGATGAGCCCAATTTGCGTTCTTAATCCGGTGAATACAAAGAACAAAGGCAATAAGAGAACCATGGAAACATCTTCCACTTTCTCAATAAATATATTCCGAAAACTATGATTTTCCGGCATAATTACACCTGCCATAAACGCCCCAAATAAGGCATGTATACCAATCACTTCGGTGCAATACGCAGACCCCATCAACATCAGAAAAAAGATGGCAACAACAGGTTTGGTTAAACCTTCTTTGTAACTGTAATGGTCACCGATTCTTTTGAGAAAAGGTTTAACCACATTTAGCATCAATAATACATAGCCTATGGCCATCAGCATGGTATATAGTGAGCTTACAAAGGAGCCTGCTTTAACAATGGCAATAACGGCTGCTAAAATACACCAGGCTGTGATGTCGTCTGTGGCAGCGCAGGTTATGACCATCATGCCCAATTTGGTTTTCGAGAGTCCCCGCTCTTGGACAATTCGCGCCAGTACCGGGAAGGCCGTGATACTCAGTGCAATGCCAATGAATAAAGAGAACGATAAAAAGTTAATTCCTTCCGGGGCAAAATCCTGATACATGTATAAAGCGAGCCCTACACCCAACGCAAAAGGCAGTATGATACTGGCGTGACTAATTACAATGGCCTCCTGAGCTTTGGTTTTGAGCACCTTAAGATCCAGCTCCATGCCAATAATAAACATGAAGAGGATGAGACCAATTTGACTTAAAAATTGAAGATTGCCCAGAGATTTCTGGGGAAACAAAAAACCTGAAAACTCGGGAAAGAGTAACCCTACAACCGAAGGGCCCAGGAAAATACCGGCAGCAATCTCACCGATTACAGTGGGTTGACCAATTTTTTTACAAAACCATCCGAATACCCTTGCGGTTATAATGATGGTCATGATTTGGAGTAAGAGTATGGCTAGTGGGCTACTTAGATCGTGATATAACGTACTTGTAAATTGCTCAAGAGCGGTGCTGTTGACACCATGCTTTTCATGACGAACAACATCGGTTTCCAGCAGTTGACCTTGTGATATAAACCAGTAAAGAAGTCCGGAAAGTGCACCAATTGTAACTGTATAGAATAGAACGTTGCGTAAGTTCTTCATATTAAATTGGGGAGTGAAGCACGCAAAATACTAAAATTATAAATCTCCATTGTGATCCCAGCATGAAGGAGCTTAGAAAACGCAGGACCGATCCTCATACATGTTATGGATAAGCGAAGGTTATAAATGGTAGGAAATGATTTGAAAACCTTTGAAAATGGGGTAATTAGGAGACAATAAACGGAGCAAAAAATGGTTGCTATACGTAGCGTTCAATTCTTAAATGACTGTAAACAATGTGTAAAAAATACAGGTGGCTAACAATGTGCCTACTTATTGCTTCTGTAAGTTATGTAAAGGCGCAAACAGCTCAGGATTCTGCGAATATCAAACGGGTGGCACTAGCATATATCGAAGCGCAACATAAACCCAATCCTCAGTTGATGGAAGGGGCGCTGCATCCGCGTATGGTGAAACGATCGGTTTTTACAAACAAGGCTTCGCAGAAGCAATATGTTTCGGAGTATTTTACTGAAAACATGATTATCCTGGCTCAAACCTATAATGCAAAAGGGGATAAGTTTCCTGAAAATCCGAGAAAAGAAGTAAAGTTCCTGGATGTGTCCGCGTTAACGGCTTCCGTTAAACTCATTGCGGATGCCTGGATTGACTACATGCATGTGGTAAAGGTAAACGGGGAGTGGAAGGTAATTAATGTGTTATGGCAGTATAACGACGTCGCTGAACATCAATAGTTGCCGTGAAATGGGCCTCAGAGGAGATCATGAAGAAAGCCCGGTATCAAGGGCTTTCTTCATGAGGTAATCGGTATTTGGTCCCTTTTAATTTACCCTGAATCATCGAGAAATGACATGGGTTTCTTGGTAACTTAGGTCAACTTTCAGCTCCACAAGCGATCATGGGAGCGTTTTTCGTTCCAATCATTCGTGGGGGCAAAATAACTTTTGTCTTTTGGATGGAGGTGTTTTTTGACCACTTCTTCATTCAGTTCAATACCAAGTCCGGGTGCTTCTAAGGGCAGGTTCGCATAGCCTTTTTCGATCAGCTTTCGACCATCGGTGGTCTTTACCAAGCTCTCCCACCATGGTACATCCACGGAATGATGTTCAAGAGCGAGGAAATTTTGAGTTGCCGCGGCACAATGTACGTTGGCCATGAAACTCACCGGAGTACCCGCAAAATGCATTGCCATGGCAATGCCATGATCCTCGGCGTAATCACCAATTCTTTTGGTTTCAAGAAGGCCACCCGAAGAAGCTAAGTCAGGATGTACAATATCAACCGCCCGTTGCTCAATCAATGCCTTGAAACCTTCTTTGAGGTAAATATCTTCACCCGTCAAAGTGGGTGTATCGAGCGCATCGGAAATTGTCTTCCACTGGTCGGTGTACTCCCAAGGTACCATATCTTCGAGCCATGCCAAACGGTATTTGTCAAGTGCTTTACCCAAACGAATACAGTTATTTAAGTCGAAATGCCCATAGTGATCAGAAGATAGAGGCACTTCATAACCAATCACACTGCGTACGTCTTCCACTACTTTGGCCATTTCGTCCAAACCTTTTGGGGTGATTTGAATAGCGGTGAAAGGATGTTTGGTGTTGGCATAGGAATGATAATCTCCCGCCCACTGCGAGAAACCGCCTCCCCAGAATTTATTATTCACAACACTGTTTTCTTTATTGCGAAGCATACCGATGGATATATCCATTTTTAGCCATGTATAGCCTTGATCTTGTGTGCGGTACTTAATTTTTTCTTTGAATTCACTTAAATCATTGGATTCTGGCGTATCGGCATAGAGACGGACTTTATCCCGATAGCGTCCACCCAGTAATTGCCAACAAGGAACGCCATAGGCTTTTCCGCAAAGGTCCCAAAGTGCCATTTCTACACCGCAAACACCACCTGCTTGTCTGC
>CALGRQ010000016.1 GCA_937880795.1 uncultured Dyadobacter sp.
AGACCTGGCCCCGAACTTTGCAAGTATTTCGGCCCCATAATCGTCTAATTGTTTCGTGGACATTCCTAGTTTGACATAGTTTCTCATCTCTTTTAACGTGCAGGCAACTACCTCACTTACTCTCTTCATGCCAATCAAATCCTCTTCGTTCAATATTAACATAGCTTTGATTTAATATTCCTACAATATTAGGGTTTACGGAAGGTTCGGAAAAGTAAAAATCGGACATTTAGATACTACATGGCGTTAGTTTCTTTATATCTTTGTAAGTAGTTATGCCCATAAATTTTTTGCAAAATATTAAAACGTCAACGCCTCTGAGATCTGCCTTGATTACCGGACATGAGGCGTCTTATGAGCAACTCCAGACAGAGAATATATTGGGAATACACGTCTTCTCTTGCAGGGATTTGAACCCCAACCAGCCTTTATTCAATGATGGCTTACCCTCACTTATTTTCATGCCCCGAAAATCGGATACCGTTTATTTAAGAGATAAAGGGAAAATGGTAAGATTTAATTCCGCCTGGGTGTGCTGTGGCGTAATTAATAACACGTCTTGGGAAGTTCCAGAGGATCTCGAATACATATTGGTTCTGCGTTTCAAACCTTTCTCTTTTTATTCATTGTTTAATGTTACCCCATTGGCTTTTCACTCCAGTCCAATATGTAATTTGGAAGATGTTGTGAGTGAAAGTTGGATGCAGATCTTTGATAAAATGTATGAAAAAAAGACAATATCCGAAAGGATTTCATTTTTAGATAAAATCCTTTCATCATCTCAAGCTAACGATTTTTCCCCCCGCGTATTAAGCGAGGCGATTGAATATATAGAACATAGAAAAGGGAATACGACTGTATCGGAAGTTCTTAATCAGTTGGGTAAAAGGGTCAATCCAAGATGGCTGCATCGCAATTTTGTAAAATATATCGGGATTTCACCGAAAAGATATATTTCGCTTCAACGTTTTATTTACACTTATGGAATGTACGAGAAATGCAAATCAGAGGGGTTGTTTGATGTAGCGTTGCTTTCGGGTTATTATGATTACAACCATTTCTTTAAAGATTTCAAAAGATATATCGGGGTAGCTCCGTCTCAATATGTTTGGAAATAGCGGTTAACAATTTGTTTTCGTTGGGATTGGCGATTCTCCTTACTTTTTTTATTCTCCCTTAAAAGTCCATTTCTTCATTGGAAAGCTTTGACTGATCAAAGTGGGTTACAACAGTTAACGTTGAGTTTTCAATATTTTCTATATACAGTAGTAATAGGTATCGCTGGGGAGTGAGAGAGGTTTAACGCACAGTAAAAATTAAAAGATTCAATTGATATTCAAGTAAAGAGCAATACCCCTCTCGAATTGAAGGAACAAATCGAATAAAAATAAGGGCGGAAAAAGCGTATTTTGAAATTCCGCAGAATTAATCTATTATTGTATTTTAATTTATACCAATTCTAAATAAAGGTGGTTAAAATACGTTTGAAATGGAACAATCGGCAGAAAAAATGTCTTAAATGGGCAATTTTAGCTTTATTGTTTTTGAATTGTGCTGATTCGATAGCTCAATCTAAAGTCGATACCACGGTAGTCGATACCCTTAAGCCGATCAAGGTGGAAGAAGTTCGGGTCGAGGGTAAAACTAAAATCACAAAGATAAAAGAGCAGGCATTTAGTGTGAATGTTATTGATGCGAAACAGTTGTATAATTCTTCGGTTGACTTAAATCAGGCGTTGAACCGATCAACCGGGGTTCGTGTTCGCGAAGACGGAGGTATGGGCTCTAATTTTAGCTTTTCGCTAAATGGTTTTAGTGGCAAACAAGTTAAGTTCTTTCTGGATGGTCTTCCCACGGATAATTTTGGTTCATCCCTGACTTTAAATAATCTGCCGGCAACAATGGCCGAACGTGTTGAAATCTATAAAGGCGTCCTTCCGGTAAGCTTAGGAGCTGACGCATTAGGGGGAGCCGTCAATATTGTTACTCGTGCGAACTCAAATTACCTAGATGTATCCTACGGCTACGGTTCATTTAACACTCATAAAGCGGGAATTAATGGTGCATTTACAGACAGGAAGACAGGTTTTACAGTTCGTACAAATGCCTTTTACAATTATTCAGATAACAATTATAAAGTAAATGTGCGGCCACTAGACTGGGAAACGCTTCAAGACGGACCAGAACAGGAGGTTGAACGCTTTCACGACAGTTACCGTTCGATCGGAGCACAAATAGATGTTGGGGTTTCAGGTAAATCTTATGCGGATCACCTGCTGTTTGGAGCGATATTGTCCGGTAATAATAAGGATATCCAGACCGGGGTAACAATGGAGCAGGTTTTTGGTGCCAGAACCTCTCGCAGCAATTCGGTTATACCGACTATCAAATATAAAAAGTCCGATTTGTTTTTAGAGGGGTTGGATTTTACGATGTATGGCGCATATAATATAACCAACAATCATTTTGTCGATACCGCTCGACTGCGGTTTAACTGGTTACAGCAGACCATTCCATCGTCCTCAGCAGAGAGCTCACGTTCACAACTTAAAAACAGAGACAAAGAGGCCCTTGCCTCGGCCAATCTAGCCTATTCGCTAAATGATAATCAGGCGTTTTCGTTAAATTATGTACTAACTGACTTTCAACGAAAATCAAGCGACGTGGAGAACCCGGATAACGTCACTTTCTTGATGCCTCAAGGACTTCGAAAACAGAATTTGGGAATAGCCTGGCAAACTACTTACACACGATTTACCTCCACTCTTTTCAGTAAACTGTATAATCTGAATGCAAAATCCTTTGAAGATGTTTCAACCAATAATGTTCCCCAATACGAACAGACTGAGTTGAATAGGACGCATGTAGGATATGGAGCCGCCGCAGCATATTTCATTATGCCAAACCTCCAAACGAAAGCTTCTTACGAGCATACCTACCGCCTGCCTGAGGCAACGGAATTGTTAGGTGATGGTTTGTATGTTCGTCGCAATTCCAATCTTAAGCCGGAAAAAAGCGATAACATCAATTTAGGAGTACTTTATACCGTTCTATCGGGAGGCGTGCATCGACTGAACCTGGAAGGGAACTTTATATTACGCAATGCGAAAGATTACATTCGTCAGGATCAACAACAAGTGCAACCTGTTGATCGTCAATATATCAATGTTGGTGATGTCAGGACAACGGGTGGAGAGGCAGAAATTCGTTATAGCTGGAATAATAGATTGTTTGCAAGTGTAAATGCTACATTTCAGGATATTATAGACCGTACCGAATTTCTTATTAGTGAGAATCTAACAGGAACCACGCGCAGTCCAAATCTGAATTATGGTTTCCGCCTACCTAATATGCCATATCTTTTTGGAAATGTTAATCTGGGTACTAAAATACCAACAGCAGGCAGTGATAGGGATGCAATCAGCTTAAATTACAGTCTTGGGTATGTCGAGAAATATTATTTTACACCTAATCAGATCGGCAGCAACAATCAGGATATCATCCCCCGGCAGATATCACATGATGTTTTCGCTGACTATTCCTTGAATAATGGTAAATATGTCATTGCGATAGAATGTAAAAATTTGACTAATAGCAGGTTATATGACAATTACCTATTACAGAAGCCAGGACGCTCTTTTTTCGTTAAACTTCGATATTTTATAACACAATAGATTTTACACAATTAAACAAAACAAATAATGAACGCCTTTAAACTTAAACGGATTTATAGACATGGATTGCAGATGATGTTGGCCGTTACCTTGGTTTCATGTAGTAATGATGACGGACCTACACCAACTCCAACAGATGGAGAAGTATTTACCTTAGGATTAGGAGTTACCACATCGGAGGCCACAACGAATTATGTTCTTCATACAAATGATCTGATGAACGGTAAGCTTTCCCTTGTTAATGCTGGTTTTCTGCAGGATGGTTATAGGGACTTTACTACAGTGGGAAATTACTTTTATAGTATTGGTGGTTTAGGTCTGACTGATGTCAATACATACTATGTGGATGCATCAGGCGAAGTGGCCGTAAAAACGGGCTTAAATTTAGTCGACAGGGTTTCCGACGCTCATGATCTGGATGGATCAGGTAAAACACTGCTGGCAGTAACTTTACCGGCTAGTCCCGCTGATGGAACGGAAATGAAATTCATGACGGTTGATGCTGAATCAAATACAATTACTCGTACAGAAAAGATAGCCGTTGACAACAAGAATTTTCCTATCGAGAATGAGTGGATGCTGCATACAGGAATTGCTGTACGTGGAGATCAAGCTTTTCAAACCATTGTACCTTTTGATGCAGTAGGATGGAAAACATCAAAAACGAATAAGACTTATGTAGCGGTTTATAGCTATCCGGATTTTAAGCTGGAAAAAATAATCGAGGATGATCGTACAGGTCCTGCAGGTGCATTTGGGACTCGCTCGGGTATTTTTGCAACTGAATCAGGAGATATCTATACCATATCACATAGTGGATATGGCTATTCTCAACGCACAAAAGATCCTGCTGTTTTGAAGATTTCAGCTGGAGCATCTGAGTTTGATGAGGATTATCTTTTTAAAACAGCAGATGTAAGTAATGGTGGAAGAATAGTACATGCCATTTATGTGGGAAATAATAAACTTTTTGCTACTGTCAGTACAGGCACCCAAGCTAGCCAATGGGCAGACGATAATCTAAAATTCGCAATTGTGGATTTAGCAAACAAAACCATTACTACGGTTGCAGGTTCACCGACGTTCAGTGGGAATGGTGGTAGAAGTTTTGCCGCTTTTCATAAAAATGGAAAAGCATATGCTGCAGCCACCGTTAATGATGTCCTAAATATTTATGAAATAGACATTCCCGCTGCGACATTACGTAAAGGAGCTCAAGTGGATGCATCGTTCGTTGGGGGTATAGGGCAGATAAAATAACAAGTACAAAACATTTAAAATATTCAGTCCGATGCCCTTATAAAATAGGGCATTGGATTGTTTTTTAATTATGAAAGGTAGTAAGAGAAAGAAGCGCAAAAGTATTGTTAGAATTGTCAACGATTGGTTGCACCTTTGGCTAGGACTAACCTCAGGCATCATTGTCTTTATCGTCAGTATCACCGGCTGCTTCTATGCTTTTCAACAAGAAATTAAGGATGCGTTGGAACCATGGAGATTTGTCGAGGTTGAGCGCGGAGGCTTTGTCCCACCCAGCCAATTACTTGATACGGCAGCTAAGTATGTTCCTAATAAACAACCAAGTGGACTAACCTATAGTCATCAAAGAGGGGCCGCTGCGGTAGGGTATTCGGCAATTGAAAATGGGAAACGAAGTTTTTCAGTTGTTTTTATGAATCCCTATACTGGGAAATTTTTAAAAAAGCAACAGACCATTGGAGGCAGCGAATTTGATTTTTTCCGTTTTGTTATTGATGGTCATCGTGCTTTATGGTTACCTTATGATATTGGCCGGCCAATAGTGGGGATTGCAACGCTCGTATTTTTAGTGATGCTGGTCACTGGACTGGTCATGTGGTGGCCGAAGAAATGGAATCGAACCAACCGTGCCAGAAGCTTTAAAATAAAATGGCCAGCTAGCTTCAAGCGCGTCAACTACGACCTGCATAATGTTCTGGGTTTTTACAGCTTAATTCTGGCTTTAGCACTGGCCGTGACAGGCTTAGTATGGAGTTTCACTTGGTTCGATAAAGCCCTGTATTTTGTAACCTCTTTTGGAAAGCCAAAACAGGAGCATAGTCATCCCCATTCGGACCTTTCCAAGAAAGACCTGGTATGGAATGAGGATTTCTCCCCGCTAGATAGCGCATGGTACGCTTCTATAAAGCAAGTCAATGAAATTGGAGGGATGTATATGACACCTATCTTACAAGACCCGGATGACTCCTATGAAATCTTGGTTTACCATAACGATAATAACTACTATAATCAAAGTGAGTTTTTCTATGATCGATATACACTCAAACCGCTGGAGATGGAGGGGAGCAAATTTAGTGAAGCGAAATTTGCAGATAAGTTATCCATGATGAA
>CALGRQ010000017.1 GCA_937880795.1 uncultured Dyadobacter sp.
AGTTGCGAACATCCCCGGAGAAAATACCGTAAGCGTATAGTCACCATTCGCATCTCTTAGCGGCGCCAGTGGAGAAGTTTGTAGTGCTTCGTTAAATACACCACCTACACCATCCACACCACTATTGGTATTGGTTTCAAAGGAAGGAGCCAGGTTTAACCCAACGGTAACTTTGTTGGTAGGTGTAAATTTGGTGTTGACGCGTAACGAGTATCTCTTATAACCTGAACCGATCACCACACCTTGTTGGCTTAGGAAGCCTGCTGATGCAGCAGTGCTGAACTTTTCTGTTCCTGTGGCCAATGATAAACTATGGTCTGTAATCGGCGCCGTTCTGGTTAATGCATTGAACCAGTTTGTTCCAGCTCCGTATTGTGAAGGGTTTTGGAATACAGGATCCACGTCCAAACCTCTTTCTTCGGCCAATTCTTTTCTCCATGTTGCAAACTCATTGGCGGTCATCATATCAGGACGGCCACGTTGTGGTACCTGTTGCAAGCCAACGTATGTACTATAGTTAATTTTCGTTTCTCCAGGAGCCGCTTTAATTGTTTCAATCAATACAACACCATTGGCTGCACGAGATCCATAAAGTGCGGACGCAGAAGCGTCTTTCAATACGCTGATCGATTCTATATCATTGGGGTTAATATTGTTAATACCGCCAACTACTGGGTTTCCATCCACTACATACAACGGTTCTGCACCGGCGTTCATAGACGCTGCACCACGGATTCTTACGGACATACCCCCGCCTGGAGTACCTGTGGCCTGATTAATTTGAACCCCTGCAATTTTTCCCTGAAGTTTCTGTGTGAACTGAGCCACCGGTAGGTCGGCCACATCTTTTCCGCTTACCGTAGATACGGCACTAGAAATCTGACGGGTAGATTGCTTTCCATAACCAATAACAACCAATTCATCCAGTGATTTTTCATCGTCTTTCAGAACAATATCCAAAGTGGTTTTGCTACCAATTGTAACTTCCTGAGTGGTATATCCAATGAAAGAAAAAACCAAAATGGAAGTGTTATTGGGTACATTAATGGAGAACGATCCATCTGAATCCGACACAGTTCCTTGTTGCGAACCTTTCAATAGGACAGTAACGCCCGGTAGTGGTGAGCCTTTGGAATCAGTTACTTTTCCCGAAACCTCATTGGCAACCATTACTTGCTCTGGTGTCTCAATGGTGTTCAACACTTGTTTTTCGGATTCCTTTTGAAGGATAATTTGTCCACCAACCATTTTATAGGAAAGTTTCAGAGGCTTTAAAGTCATGCTAAGCACTTCTGAAAGTTTTTTATTGGTAGCCACAACACTGATTTTTCTATTGGCTCCAATGGTATTCGAGCTATATATAAAATCAACCTTAGCCTGTTGCTCAAGAGCGGCCAAAACAGTTTTGATTTCAGCGTTTTCCATGCGTATGGAGATGGATCTATCCAGGATCCCCTGGGTATGCCCATCTTTGGAATATCCGAAGGATATACCAATGCATATCAAAATCGATTGTATTACTGTAATCCTCATAATTTGTTTAATGAGAGGATGAATAAGTTTTCGTTTTTTCATTAGTTTTGAACGTTTTGTTTTGACTTGAAAAAGTTGGGCAAAAGCCCTCTGGCTTCATTAAAATTTAATGAACCTGCTAGACACAGAACTGGGGGGATTCGAAGAGTCAAAGGTGCTGGTAACACTTTTGGCTCTTTTTTCATTTTTGGGTTGCTACATAGCGTTTACGGGTTAAGTTGATCGGTTGAACACCCCTTTCCACTTATCAGGATTCGTGTTCCACGCACTTCATAGTGTGCATCTATGGACGTGCACAAAATATCGAGTTTGGTGAATAAGGGTTGTTGGGTAATGTTTCCTTTGAATAAGCATCCATTCAAATTGTCAGTATCGACAATAATTTCAATTCCATATGTCTTTTCCAGTTTTTTGATTACCTCTGAAACGGGTACATCCTGGAATATAAACAGCTCCTCCACCACCACTTCTTTGGGAACAATAGGTTTGGGATTAATGACCAGACCTGTTTCAAATGTGTGGCTTTGTGAAGTATATTTTACTTTTTGGTTAGGGGTAAGTATCACGCCGTCTTTGATGTTACTGGCAGTCGTTTTAGGATTGTTATCTTTTTGTGAGACCGAGACTTTGCCACTAACCACGGATATTTCTATTGCCTCGGAATCTTTTGTGCCATCCACCCAGAAACTTGTACCTAATACTTTGGTAATTACTTCTCCGGTATGCACATGAAAAGGGCGGTCGGGGTTTTTGGTAACGTTAAAAAAGGCTTTTCCCGTGAGATAAACATCTCTTGTTTCACCATCGAAATTTGGTTTGAAGGAGATAACACTTCCAGGAGCCAACGTATTTTTTGATCCATCCGGTAAAGTATAGTTCTGAGCGATTTTTGTGGAGTTCTTGTAAGATTGCAGATGGTCGGCTTTGTTGGTTGCCACCATTTCCAACGCTTTTGAGGGCTTGGTCGATGATTTAAGATGATAGGCGCCCCAGGCTAGGGTAAATAATACAGCTGCGGCAGCCATCCATTGCCAGCGGAAACGTATGACATTTGGCTTTGCTTGGTCTTGAATCCGGTTCCAAATGCGTTCTTCAAGTTCTTTATTGTCCAAATCAGTACGTTCGGGTATTTCTTCACCCAACGCAGCGAACCATTGTTCAACCACACGTTTTTCACGTTCGGAACAATGGCCGTTTTGATAACGATGTAATAGTGTATAGATATTTTCCTTGCTCATATCGGATTTTGATCCTTTTTATAAGGACACAAAATCATGGATTGACCGCAAATGATATAAGAATATATTGAAAAGATTATATGAAATAGATCTTTTTGTGATTTTATTCTTTAAAAAGTAATACTAGAAATAAATGTAATGATAGTGGCTACATGATGCTTGAACAAGGTTTTCAAGTGGCGAAGGGCTTGGGTGATATGGTATTCGACGGTGCGCTGAGGAATGGCCAATTCCTGTGAAATCTCCAGTGCAGTTTTGCCGTCGAAACGGTTGAGTAGAAAAATGTCGTGTGTTTTTTGTGGAAGCATACCCATAGCTTCTTGTAATGATGCTTCTAGCTCTTCGATAAAGAGCGGGTAGTCCGGAGCCACGTAATCGTTAGCACGATCCAACTCTACGAATACTTTCTGTTTGTGATAGGTAATGATTCTATTTCGAAGGGCAACGAATAGGTAACTCTGTAAATTAGTGATTTGAAGGTCGCTTCTTTTTTCCCAAAGTGTTACGAACAGATCTTGTATAAGTTCTTCCGCCGCATCTTTGTCCTGTGTTTTTAACAGTGCAAAGTCATACAGCCTGCGCCAATAAATTTTATAAAGTTCTTCAAAAACCTTACTGGTAATGACTATTGGGCTGGCAACGGGCTCAGAACTATATGGAAGGTTGGATTTCAACTAATTTTCACATCGATTGGTGACTGTCACGATGGAAAAGGAATCGCAATGGCCTTTCCTACTTTCTTTCTATGCAAAAATATAGAACACATAGAAAGAAAGTAGTATCAGAAAGGCGGCTCAACGTCTCGAGAATGTCGAACTATTTTTTGAGCGATTTGATATATAAGGTAAGTGATTCGATATCATTATCGGTCAGAATTCCCTTAAATGAAGGCATTTCTTCATTATAGCCTTTGATAATTTTAGCCCCGGGATTTAATATCGATTCTTTGATATAATCTTCATCTGCTATGGCAGTCGTTCCGTCCTCGAAATGTCTTTGCGATTTGTATAAGTTTTTGAATGGAGGACCATACATGCCGGCGGTTTTTGTTCCTTCTGAGTGACAGCCAAAGCAAGCCATTTTTTGAAACAAGGCCTTTCCATTTTCTGCACTCGCTTTTTGTTCAGCAACCAATTGCGTAGCAGGTTCTACCTTTTTAGCAGTGAGCAAGGCATAATCCGGAGTCGGAAACCCAAATTTAGACGGTTCTATATCGGACAGGTTGTTAACCGTAAAGTAGAAATGATCGTTGATCTGCTTGCCATCTTTGGCTCTCATTTTATAGCCAACATCCATTTGCTCCACCTCTTTCATATCGGGAACCAACAATAGAATTCTTTTGCGATCCGCCGAAATATAGGAAGCAACCACGGACAAGGTCTCTTCGCCAGATGTACCATCCAATTTATAGTGCCCCGAACCGTATTCTTCGGTTCTTTTATAGTTCCATCTTTTAACTTCAAAATTAGCAAGATCAGTAACTGAGGCTGGGTCTAGCTCAGTGTCGAAATGGAGCATAATTCCCTTGTCACTAGCTCTAAATTCGTTGGGTAGGTAGCTTGGTTTACCGGTATATCGCAAACGAAGTAGCGAGCTAATGCCGGTAGACTGGGAGCCCCAAAGGTTAAAGCCGGTTGCATAAAGTTGCCCGTCTTTCGGATTGGTACTTCCTTTGGATGTAGGAGCAGGATAATTGGCATTGATAAACGATACACCTCCCTGCATAATCTTCGCTGAGCTGTCCACGACTACACGCAACAAACCTGGTCGCGCGAAAGAAAAGTGAATTAAATTCCAGCTCAAAGGCCCCATTTTGTCGCTGGTTACCCAGGCTTCACTGATGCTGGATCTATCTATACGGTGAGGTATCCAGGTCAAGGGTGGTGTAACAGGTGGGTTGTCGGTACGGTGTTCGGAAGCAGGAACTCCGAAATAATCACCTTTCTGTACATAGTATATAGGCGTTGATGGCACATAGTTCCCTTGCTGATCGGAAGCAGTTAGAAAACCTGTTTTAGGGTTCATCCCCAGATAGGGACCACGTAACCCTGTCGCGATTACTTCATAGCTTAGTCCATCCCGGGAAATTTTAAGAATCGTTCCCTGGTGTTTGGAGCCCTCCCTAAAACCCTTGGTTACTTGTTTGGTTACACCGGGTCCATTGCTTTGGCTACCACCTTTGGCAATATAAAAACTTCCATCAGGCCCATATACCAGATCGGCGGCCCACTCACGAGACTCGGCCGATTGGGACATTACATTGGAAAAGTTTTCGTAGAAATCGGCATTGCCGTCTTTGTTGAGGTCGTGTAGTTTTACGATGCCTTCGCGGCCAAATACAAATATCTCGCCCCGGATAATCTCGATGCTCATAGGCTCATGCAAGCCTGACGCAAATCTTTTCCATTTCAGGCTTTTCAGGTCTTTATCAATGTTGTCGATGAGCCATACATCTCCTTCGAACGTAACAGCAGCACCACGACCATTCTCGAAAAATCCAATATCTGCAATTCTTACATTGCGTTTCCAGGGATTGGGTAATGGCAAAGTGAGCTGGTCGGTAACAAATGCGGCCGTGTCAGGAGACAGTTTTCCTTGCGTTGTAACCGTTTCTGTCCAGTAAGAAGGGCTGCCTTTTTCAAAATCGGGGAAGCTGATGCGGGCTTTTTTACTATATTTTTCAAAGGCAGATTTCCCTTTAACCGGCCCTCTCCACAGTGCAATGGAAGCTTCTTCTGTTTTGGCAGTAGCCGGAACTTGCACGGTCAGGAAACGAGCCCCTTGTGCATTCACTTTTAACCCAAGATTTCCTTTACCCACCACCGATATAGCCGTCACCGAATCTTTATTGGCACCATGATATAGGTAAGCCACTTTTCCTTTCACTTCGCTGGACGTAGCATTATTGACTTCCGCAGCAATGAGGAATAGCTCCTGAGAAGGGCCGTTAATCCTGAAAGTACGGGTAAAAATCTGCTGATCGCCAATTTTTTCTCCTGCCGGCAGTTCATAAATATTGGTTTTACCTACGGTATAGTTCAAGATAGCCTTATTACCATGCGCGTATACACCTTTCCAGCGACCTTGTTCCGCCGGCATGGGGTCCCAGTTTAAATTCTCGGGAGTCCTTGGTTTTATACTTTCATAGGCAGGAGCAGTAGTATACCATCCTGCATAGGAACCGGTAGCAATGGCTGGTTTACCCAAAATAGCCGGTACCTTATTCCCTTTGTTGAAAAAATCTTTATAAGATACCTGTGGCATTAAAACCATCGGTAAAAACTTACCTGTCCAGGCGACACTCACGCGAAGCAGATCCGTGTCGTAGGCAATATAGGCGCTATCTCCTACGGGAATGGTTAATGCGCGTGCCGTGATGTTATCCTGCGGAAACCCAGGGCCAAGCTTCCGTGAATCGATGGTGCCGGGTAAAAATGGAAACCCTTTTTCCACAAATGGATTTAAAACCAGTGAATCCGCATTGTTTGTGGTAATAATTGTTTCGTCGGTGAGCCCTGTAATTAAAAACGAAGTAGGTACTAATAGCCCCAAGCCTATTACACCCAGGTACTTACGGCAATGCGCAAAAAAATGAAACATGTTGGTATATGGTAATTAACTGCCTGATAACGTGATTGTTAAAAACGTATCGTGGCTCAAAATAAAATACTTTTAAGCGATCACAGTCAAAAGTATCAAACCGGCAGAAAATTACTTTAAAACCTGCACTTATTTTTAGAAATACAGGTACGAAGTTTATCCGGCCAATGGTAAAGCATTTCGGTTTTGACGATAAACTTTAACCATTTGCAACACAACGGATAAGATGATCAGGCTAAGCCCGAGGTAAAATGGAGGCGTCAGTTCCCGATTTTCCTTGTAGATGAGCATGGCCAGAATTATCGAGTATATAGGTTCGAGATTAAAGCTTAGATTCACCGTAAATGCAGATATATGTTTAAGGGCTTGTGTAGACAGAATATATAAAAATACGGTGCAAAATAAAGACAGCAGAAACAGGTAAACCATATCCAGCGTTGAAGGAACAAGGGTAGACACCGGAAAGAAATGCATATATATGGGCATCAGCGCAGTCATCCCCAATGCTCCGCCTACCATCTGGTAAATGGTGATGGTGCCACTGTCGTACTGTCGTGTAATTCTTTCCTGAAATATGGTATACGTGGCTGCAAAAAGGGAGGAAATAATTCCAAGAACAATACCTGTTCTATATTGAGAATCAAAACTGAATATAAGAACAATCCCTGCCAGCGTAAGACTACTTAGAACCAGTTCGGAAATGATCACCTTCTTTCGATTGAATAGGGGAGCCAGTATTGCGGTAAAAAATCCAGTGAGGGAAAAACAAACAACTCCGACAGAAATATTCGAATATTTAATACTTCCATAAAAAAATATCCAGTGCAGACTTAACAGAAATCCCATCAGTCCAATTTTTTTAAAATCGGGAAGAGAGATCAATTTAAATCGATTGGTAAACTTCAAAATGATCAGTAACAACACAGCAGTCAAGATCATCCGGTACCAAACCAACATTCCCTCGTTAAGGGTGATGAGTTTACCGAAAACACCCGTAAAACCAGCCAGAATAATCGCAATGTGTAATTGAATAAAAGCCTTTTTCATGGTTGAAAGTGGAAAAATCAGGCTGCTCGGCTTCGGCTAGAAGGGAAGTATAACTGTATTTTCCCTGTAAGAATTGTCTAAATATATTTATTTATCGTGTGCTGTTTAGGGGTTGTAAAGGTACTTTATTATTAAAAAAATACCAAAATTGAATATTTTAATTTTTTGAGATTTGCTTTGAATTCGTGTACCCAATGTATCCGGCTGGGCGTATGGCGTTTTTTGGGGCAGGAAGTAGGCTTTTTTCTGAAATAAGATAGGGTGGAGCACAATAGATTTTGGACATGTATTACTTTTTATGTTGAAATCATGGATGGTTTCTGGGTATCGTTTGGTTGGGTACAAGAAAGCGTGACCACCAATAGCTCAGGATTTAAGACTTTCGGTTACATGAAATTTCTGCGGATATCAGAGTGCCTGTGGAGGCAAATTGGATTTAGTTCATGGTTGATCATGAGCGTTTCGTGTGGTTCCGAACAGAAGTCGATGTCTCAAAAAAAACCTAAGGAGATAGAAACGATTGCAGATTTGGGAGCCTTGCCGCTGGACGTGGTGCATCCTGTGGATAATCCTACCTCTGAAGAAAAGGTTACATTGGGACGGTTACTCTTTTATGACCCGGTTCTATCGGGTAATAAGGATGTATCGTGTGCTACCTGTCATCAGCCAGAATTCAACTACGCCGAATTTTTAGAAACATCCATAGGTGTGAATGGATCAGGTAGTGGTAGTAAAAGGCAGTTTTTACAGCCCAATACTATCCCTTTTGTTAAGAGAAATTCACAGAGTGTGCTCAATACAGCGTTTAATGGCATACGCAACGGAGTGGACTACCACGCGGAAACTGCACCAATGTTTTGGGACTTGCGAAGTCGGGGACTGGAAGAACAGGCACTTGTGCCTATCAAAACGTTGGAGGAAATGCGAGGCCATAAATATGCGGAGGATCAAATTATAGACGAAATAGTGGGGCGCATCAGCAAAATTCCGGAGTATAGGCAAAGATTTGCTGCTGCGTTCCAGTCAGATTCACAGCCTGTGAATGCGGTTAATATGGCCCGTGCTATGGCAGCATATGAGCGAACATTAATTGCCAATAATTCGAGATTTGATCAATATATGAGAGGAGATAGCGGCGCACTCACTACTGGTGAAAAAGAGGGACTACACCTCTTCCTGAAAACAGGTTGTGCCAAATGTCACTCCGGCCCGATGTTGTCGGATTTTAAATTACATGCTTTGGGGGTACCCGACTCACAAAATAGGAAAGAAAGTGACACGGGAGCGAATGGCGACTATCAATTTAGAACCCCTTCCTTGCGTAATTTACGGTATACTGCACCCTATATGCACAGTGGGAAATTTTCAACGCTGCAACAGGTTCTGGAATTTTATGAAGATATAGCCGGTGGTAAAATACTGAACAGCCATGTGAAACCTGAGCAGATGGATACGCTGGCCACCCAAATGGATGTGAATTTTCGGGATATAGGGAGAATTGTGGAATTCCTAAATGCACTCAACGACGATACATTCGACAAAACCGTTCCCCAAAAAGTGCCCAGCGGACTTCCTGTAAAAGGATTATAGCAACCAGGTGATTTTTACAAATGCGAAAGGATGGTTGTTTCTTGATTCTCCAGCTATATTATATGATTTAGTCGCTTACTTTGCATCGATCAAAAATTAAGCGAAGTATGTCATCTCCACAAAGAATCATTAAAACCGCCCTGCTTTCCTACGGTATGTCGGGCAAAATTTTTCATGCTCCTTTCCTGGATCTTCATCCCGGATTTGAAATTACCGGATGCTGGGAGCGAAGTAAAAAACTGATACAACAGGATTATCCTGAGGTTAAGAGTTACCCATCGCTGAATGCCATTTTGGAAGACGATTCCGTGGAATTGGTGATTGTGAATACGCCGATAGATTCTCATTTTGAATATACCAAGAAGGTGCTGTTGGCTGGAAAGCATGCTGTGGTGGAAAAAGCTTTTACGGCTACGCTTGCCGAGGCCAAAGAGTTACAAGATATAGCCCGTGAAAAAGGTTTGAAACTTTCTGTGTTTCAAAACCGGAGATGGGATAGCGATTTCAAAACGGTGAAGCGAATTGTTGAGGAAGGTGTATTGGGACCGTTGGTAGAAGTTACTTTTTCTTATGAACAACATAGTCCGGAGCTTAATGCCAAGGCGCATTTGGAAACCCCTTCACCGGGATCGGGTTTACTGAAAGACAGAGGTTCGCACGTGACAGACCAGGCTTTACATTTATTCGGTATGCCCAAAGCTGTGTATGCAGATTTACGAATGGTTAGGCCAGGCTCTAAGGTAAACGCCTATTTTGAATTGTTGCTTTTCTATGATCAACTTCGTGTGCGTTTAAAAGGTGG
>CALGRQ010000018.1 GCA_937880795.1 uncultured Dyadobacter sp.
AACGAGCCGACCTCGACAGCCGACTCGTTTGTTCAACTCGTTATATATCAATTTTTAAGATCAGCTTTGATACGATCAAGTTTAGACTGCGTAGACGTTTTAAAGTCCTTCCATTGATCGGCCGTTTCTGCTTTCACGTCATTCCAGGAAGCTTTTAACTCATCACGCTCCTGGCTTAGTTCCTTTTTACGAACCTCCCACTTCTCCTTTTCCTGAGCCGTTGCCTTTTTCATTTTTTCATCTGCCTCGGCTATTTTATTATCTATATCCTGCACCGCCTTGTCAACGCTGGCTTTTAGTTCATTTTTATCCTCGCTGATCTCCGCTTCGAAATCCTTCCCCGCCTCTTTAATATCCGCTTTCGCTTCTTCAACGCTTTCATCAAGGTCATCCTTAGCGCCCTCTACCGTTTCTTTTGCAGAGTCTTTTGTCTTCTCGGAACAACCCGAAAAAGTAAGAAGCCCAACTGTAAGCATTGCTGCAACCAAATAAGTTACCTTTTTCATTTTGAGTGGTGTTTAATGTGAATGAACTGTTTAAGGTTCTAGAAATATCTTACCAAAACAATTTATAGGTTTTAAGAAGTAGATTTTGTAGAAATTACTCCTCATGATAGTGTCGGATGTTTCCTTTTGTTGCATTATTCTGTTGCCTATTATTTTTAAATAACTTTGCCAGTACACTAAGGCTTACCCCGCTATTCCTAAAAACTCTATATACTCGCATTATGCAAAACAAAGTTCTATGCGCTTGTCTCTGTACAACCATCACCATGATAGGTTTTGATCGTGCATACGCACAAAGAGATTCTGTACAAACCAAGCAATTAAATGAAGTAACCATACAGGCCTTCGAGACGCGGACTACTCCCCTCGCCACAACAGCCTCAGTGAGTTTAATTACCTCAAAAAACCTTGAGCGCTACTCCGAAGCCACCTGGACCAACGCCGTCAATGCCATTGCCGGCGTTCGCATGGAAGAGCGTTCTCCCGGCAGCTATCGGTTTAACATACGGGGAAGTATGTTGCGCTCGCCATTTGGTATACGCAATGTAAAGTTCTATTGGAACGGAATTCCTTTCACGGACGCGGGAGGTAACACGCCGTTAAATGCCCTGGACTACAATGCTGTACAAAGTATGCAGATTATTAAAGGTCCTGGAAGCAGTTTGTACGGAGCCGGTACTGGTGGTGTTGTGCTCATGAACAACAATATCCAAGGCCCGAACCGTATTGAGCAAAGCGTAGGTATAGGCAAGTATGGTTTCCAAAGCAACAATACGCATATTCAAATCGGTGGAATTCAGGTACAATATGGACATACCGAACAAGATGGATACAGAAATCATAGTGCCATGGGCCGTGATGCTATACGTTTTTCTTCACAGGGTAAACTCGGAAAAAATGGAACATTGGCGCTACTGGGCATGTACTCCGACCTGCACTACCAAACTCCTGGGGGGATTACCCTAGCTCAATATCAAAGCAACCCTAAACTTGCCCGCCAATCCACGTCGGCCATTCCAGGTAGCGAAGCTCAACGTGCTGCTATATATACCAAAATGGCCATGTTAGGAGGTAATTATACCTTACAACTGAATGACAACTGGACGCAATCCAATGCATTATATATATCCACGACGGACTTTGCCAATCCATTTATTTCCAATTTTGAGAAAAGAGATGAACAAGGCATTGGTGGACGAAATGTTTGGCAAAATCAGGCTGTTTTGGGTGATGTAAAAACCAAGTGGACCAGCGGATTTGAATGGCAATATGGCAAATCGGCTCAAAGAAACTACGACAACAAGGGTGGCGTTGCGGATCAGCAACAGACGGTAGAAGACATTCGTACAACCAACCTTTCCGTATTCAGCCAACTTGAAGCCGTTCTATTCAAGGATTTAACGGCCAGCGTTGGACTTAGTTACAATACCTTTAAGTACAAGTATGAGCGCTATTTCCCATTACCTTATAGTGATGAGCAACGGAAATTCGATGGTATATTAATTCCCCGATTTGCGATAAACAAAATCATTGACAAAACCTGGTCTGTCTCGGCCTCGTATAGCTCAGGATTTTCTCCTCCAACGTTACAGGAGGTTCGCCCGTCGGCCGGCGGTTTTAGAAATGATCTGAACGCCGAGAAAGGAATTAATACCGAGATAAGCCTGCGCAAAATCACCAAACATTTTTATGGGGAAATCGGAGTATATAGTTTCGGTCTACGAGAAAGTATCGTTCGCAGATCTGACGAGTCAGGTTCCGAATATTTTATCAATGCAGGAAAAACGAGACAAAACGGCCTTGAATGGAACCTTTCCTACGATTTTTTAACCAATGCAACACTACCATTGTCGCTTAAACTATGGAATTCCGGAACCTGGACTCGCTATACCTTCCAAGATTTCAAACAAGGAGAAACTGATCTTGGAGGAAAATTACTTCCAGGCATTCCGAGGTTTACACAAAGTACAGGGCTCGACGTCTTATTTAAGTATGGTATTTCCCTCTTTGCAACCTATCAACATGGTGGTGCAATGTATCTCAACGATGCCAACACGGTAAAAAATACGGCCTTTAATCAATGGACAGCACGAGCCAGCTGGAAAAATAATTGGGGGAAACACCTTTATAGTGAGGTATCTGCTTCCGTCGAAAAGGTTAACGCGGGAATTTATAGCCTAGGTTATGATCTAAATGCCTTTGGAAACCGTTACTACAATTCAGCTCCTAAAAACAATCTTTGGGCCAGTGTAAAACTGGGCTGGGAATGGGGTAAGTAAGATCCTGATACGAGCCGATGAAGTGCTATATGGCTAAAATCGGCTCGTATCATCATCCACTTCATCATAGACAATATTAACAATACCAACCATTGCATCTTTACATTCATATTCCTTTTTGCAGACAGGCTTGCCACTACTGCGACTTTCATTTTAGCACGAACATCAACCGAAAACAAACGATGGTTGCTGCCATAGCCAAGGAAATAGTTTTGCGTAAAGACTATCTTCCTGCTCGCCAACTTGAAACCATATACTTCGGCGGCGGTACGCCTTCCATGCTAGACACTCATGAGCTCAACCTTTTACTAAATACCATTAAAGATACCTTTGAGGTTAGTGAGCATGCAGAAATCACCCTTGAGGCGAATCCGGATGATCTTGACGGACATAAACTACGCCAATTGGCTCAGTCAGGTATAAACCGGCTAAGTATCGGTATACAGTCTTTCCATCAGCCACACCTCTCTTTTCTCAATCGGGTTCACAATGCGGTTGAAGCTGAAAATTGTGTAAAGCTAGCGCAGCAGGCAGGAATCACCAATATATCGATTGATCTGATTTATGCTATTCCGGCCGATGATCACAGTATCCTGAAAAGTGATATAGACAAGGCACTGCAATTAGGCGTCTCGCATATATCAGCCTATTGTCTCACCATTGAACCACAAACGGCATTTGGATCATGGCTGAAAAAGAAAAAAATTCAGCCAATTGATGAAGAATTTGCTGCGCAACAATTTGAAATATTAATCGATGCTTTGGCGCAAAAGGGCTACGAGCAATACGAAATTTCAAACTTTGCACGGGACCATCAGTATAGCAAACACAACAGTTCGTATTGGCAGCAGCGGCCTTATTTGGGTGTTGGCCCTAGCGCTCACTCTTACAATGGTGAAAGTCGTGAATCTAATATCGCCAATAACGCCAAATACCTGTCGGCATTAGATAAAAACGAAATCCCGGCAACCTACGAAAAACTGAGTATAGCCAATCGCACCAACGAATACCTATTGACAGGCCTGAGAACAAAATGGGGTGTAAAAGTGAGTGAGCTTGACAGACTCTCAGATGGACATTTTGCGACGCAAAGTAAAAACACCCTCGACGCACTCGTGAAAAAAGATTGGATTCTACTAAAAGAAGATACGATTTTATTAACCGCGGCGGGGAAACTATTTGCAGATCGCATCGCCAGCGAATTATTTTTGGAGGAAGACGACTAAGAATCTCCCTCCAAAACTGTTCACTATGATAACGAAGCGTTCAAAGTAATTTCTGCATTTAAGAGCTGAGAAATTGGGCACTCCTTTTTAGCCTTTTCTGCAATTTCTGAAAATTGCTCCGCCGTAATGGCAGGTATTTTAGCAGTAAGATCGATATGACTTTTGGTAACCTGCCCTTTGGAGGGATCCAGTGAAACTGTTGCAGTTGCGTCCAGTTCATCTGCTGTAAAACCTGCGGCATTTAGCTCAAAACTTAGTTTCATGGCAAAACAACCTGCATGTGCAGCTGCGATTAACTCCTCAGGATTTGTACCTTTGCCCTCAGCAAAACGAGTGTTAAAAGAATATTGCGTGTTTTCCAGAACTGTACTTTGCGTACTGATAGTACCCGTTCCTTCTTTACCAGTACCTTTCCAAATGGCTGTTGCTTTACGATTGATCATTTTTCTATTTTTTTAGTAATGAAATTTTTTAATGTTCTATGGCAGTTAAAGTACAACCGAACATACTTCTACGCAAATTAAATATTAAAGTCATGCCCCAGCCAACCATTCTGGCCTCTTTGGCATCCTTTTAGTTAACAATCGTTAATGGATAGCCGTCCATTAAACCCAAAGACCTATTTTGTATCCAAAGTAAAAATTAATTGATAAATCACCATTTTATTTACAAAGTCATGAAAAAGCTACTTATTCCCTTCATACTTATTATTGCTGCATTATTCCAGAGTTGCACAGGACCAAGAGGACCTGTTGGGCCTGCCGGCCTTGATGGTAACAGTGGTCCTATTGGACAAACCTTTGAGATTGAAAAAGTAAATTTCAATGCTGGAAACGACTGGCAAATTCGCCAAACTTTTAGCGCTGCCAATGTTGGTCTTGAAGATCAGGACATTATTTTGGTTTACATACTTTGGAACACTACTGACAACAACCAGCCAATCTGGAGACTTCTTCCGCAAGCGATTGACATGCCAAGAGGTATCACTTATAACTTTGATTTTACACCGCTTGACTATACCGTATTTATTGATGCGCCGTCAACAGTGAACCTGTCGACCCTATCACCTAACGTGACGCAAAATCAAACCTTCCGTATTGTAGCGTTGCCTGCAAACTGGTCTAACGGTAGAATGTCTGCTGAAAAAGTTGATTACAGCGATTACAATTCTGTAAAGAAACATTTCAACCTGGACGAATCTAAAATTAAAAAAATCAGTTTGAACTAATTGCTGGTGACCAGTAATTGCTGTAAATTGACTAACCAAGTAGAACCGGTAGCACGTTGCTATCGGTTTTTTTAAGCGCTATGAAAAAAATATTATACTTATTTTTAATTACCTTCTTGCAATCTGGTATTGCGAAGGCACAGGATTATGTGCAACAAATCGAAAAACATAGGGAGCATTATCGTGCCGAATTCCTTACTTCATCCAATTCACCATTAAAGAAGGAAGACCTTGCTTATTTGCGATTTTATGAACCCGACTCTACCTATGTAGTACATGCCACCTTTGAACGAACTACCGAAAGTGTACCCTTTGAAATGCCCACTTACAGTGGTAAAAAGAAAAACTATGTAAAATATGGCCTATTGACATGCGCCATAAACGAAAAAAAGCAATCCCTTGGTGTTTACCGAAGTCTCGACCTGGCGGCCTTACCTCAGGATATAAATTATCTCTTTATTCCATTCAAGGATAATACAAGCGGAAAAGAAACCTATGGAGGAGGCAGGTATCTGGATGTAAAAACAACGGATGTAAAAGATGGAATGCTAATGCTGGATTTCAATAAAGCTTATAATCCTTATTGCGCATATAGTTCAGGCTACAACTGTCCAATTCCTCCGAAAGAAAATGTGCTTGATGTTGCTATTAAAGCAGGAGAAATGAATTATGCAAAGGATAACTAGTTCTTCACCATATATCAAACCGTAGGAATCGCTTGCAAAATGGTGTTCGAAACGGTATGAAGAAAGTAAACCGATCTCATTACATTAGTTCACGAGAAACAATAAACCCGGCTTGAACCGGGTTTTTTGCTAATGTTTCTTATTTATCGCCTTTAAGCAGTTCTTTCTGCTTCATGATTCGCTCAAAAACTTTGATATCATGTTCAGATGTAAAAATTGAAAAAGGTAAGTGAACAAACTGTCCTTTTGAAATAACCAGAACGTAAGAATCTTTGTCTTTGTACGCTTCCAGAATTTGCTCCCATTTCACAACACTTCCTTCCTTCTGATTCAATTTCATCAAAATCTGACGACTGTCAAACTCGTACGAGAACTTTTCAAACATAGGTTTGTATTGCGCCAATTGCGTAATTCCTGCAAACTGAATAACCCAGAATAGTATATATAGGAACGTGGCTACAAAAACGGTGATATATACCCAGTAATTTGGATACACACCCGTAATCCCTAAAATAGCATTGATTAAAATAAGGGCAACAGGTACAAGAACCCATTTTAACTGCGTTTTAAAAAAGTAACGCATTGCAATGGTAATGTACTTTTTGGTTGGCAACGCATATTTCTTCGTACGAACCGCTGCCGGGTTCGTAGGCATTTGATACACAGGCTGGTGTTTATTCACCGATACTTTGGCCATAATTCGAATTAAAAATTAAGCAGTTTCTTTATGAGCATTATGCTTCCTAAATGATTTGTCGTTGTGAAAAATGATACACAATCGTAAAACCCAGAAAAGCGTAAATGAAGTGCAAAGTTAGAAAAAAGCATCTGACTTATGCAGAAAGCCCCTGAAATAAAAAACAGTTATCAGATTTTAATGTAATTTGCGATAGTGTGGGCATTGGCAAGCGGCAATCCGCTCTCAGCAAAAAATCTATCCAAAATTGTGGAGGGGTTTTAAATCGAAAGCCAAATTACCGACGACCGGTGGCTCAATAACTACTAAATTGATCTTGCCTATAATGAATTTCCTTTTCCCGGCATTTCTGTGGGGGCTTTTAGCCATTTCTATACCCATTGCGGTGCATATATTTAATTTTCGACGCACCAAACGAGTTCATTTCAGCAATGTTTCATTTCTGAAGACCGTGGAAACGCAAACCAGGTCTGTTCGAAAAATAAAGCACTGGCTCATTATGACAGTGAGAATTTTAGCTATCGCTTGCCTGGCTTTTGCTTTTGCCCAACCCTACTTACCCCAAAATAATGAACGAATAACGGGTAAAAAGGGGATCACCAGCCTATACTTGGATAATTCGTACAGTATGCAGAGTGAAGCCAACCACAAACGCTATATAGACTTGGCAACAAGTCAACTGAGCGATTTGATCGGATTGACCCCTAACGCAACTTCCCTGCAATTGATCACCAATGATTTTTCGGCCCAGGAACAGGGTTTGCACCGTGCTGACAAGGTGAGAGATTTACTAACCACCATTGGTCTTTCGCATACACCACGTTCATTTTTTGAGGTATATAAGAGACAGCAAAACCTTATTTCCCGACACCAGAGTTCTGGTAAAAATCAGCTGTTTTGGTTGTCCGATTTTCAAAAAAGCACCGCGGGAAACCTCGCAAATATCAAAATCGACACGACAGACCAGCTGAATATAGTTCCTATACAGGCAATTCCTGAAAGAAATATTTATGTAGATTCAGCATGGCTGAATACGCCATTTATAAGAGAATTGCAAAACAACATTCTTTTTGTAAAAATCAGCAATGCAGGAAAAGAAGAGGCCAAAAATGTAGTATTAAAACTCTCATTGGACAACACCCAAGCTTCCACCGCTTCTGTTACCGTACCGGCAAATGGTTCGGCAACGGCTAAATTCAATTTCAACCTTAAAGGAAAAGGATATAAGAAAGGGTTGATCACTTTCGACGATTTCCCGGTCATTTTCGATAATAACTATTATTTTGTATTAAATGCCTCCCCGGTAATTAATATTATTCATGTTTATGGAGGTCAAAATAACAGTCCATATATACGCAATGTTTACGCCAACGACAGCTTGTTTACATTACAAAGTTTTAGCTCTAACAATGTGGATCCGGGTAGCGTTAAGACCGCAGATATGGTTGTTCTGGAAGGGGTGGATAAAATAAGTGGGTCATTGTCTAACGAATTGCAAGATTTTGTAACCAACGGCGGCAGCATAGCTATTATCCCTCCTAATGCTCCGGACCGTTTGAATTATGACAGCTTTTTATCTCAACAAGGTATACACGGAGTTTCCATTAGCACAAATACCAACGCCGAACCATTTCCACTTTCCCCACCCGACCGTAGTAATCCGTTTTTTACTGATGTTTTCGAAGAATCTGTTCGGCATGAGAACAACCTACATTTACCCACTGCCAAACCTGTATGGTCATGGTCAGCGGCTGGTCAGCAACTATTAGGCCTTCGTAACGGACAAGCCTATTTAAGTAGGGTAAATAAAGGTTTGGGAAAGATATATATGTTTGCAGCGCCGTTATCACCCGAATACGGATCCATGTCTCAACACGCCATTTTCGTTCCGGTCATGTACAAAATGGCTGCAATGAGTGTTAGGGCTCAAAAAACAGCGTATACATTTGACGAAAATCCTATCGCCATTCATTTAAACAAAGTGGAAGCCAACACGGTATTCAAACTTCGCAGAGATAGCACAGAAGTAATTCCCATCCAAAGGATTGCCGGCAACCAACTTTTATTAGAAATTCCACAAGGGGATCAGTTGGGCGACGGACTCGATGCGGGCTATTTTGAGTTGTT
>CALGRQ010000019.1 GCA_937880795.1 uncultured Dyadobacter sp.
CATGTCGGCCATTTATGTGAGGTATTATGTTTTGGAGGAACACGATGAGACTGCGCCTGTTGTTATTGAATTGAATCTTGCTCAGGTGGCGCTGAAAAGTGAGCAAGAGGTAGATGCTGTATTGGGAAAGGGCACGCATGCGGGACTTTACAGAGATTCCCGTGTCAATTGTGAAAAATGCCCCAAAGTGATTTATAAGGGAGGTAAAGTAGAAGTTACATTTATCAACGGAATGGCAGATCATATTCTCATACACAATCTTACCAGCTATGACTTCAACGATCGTGTCATTTTAGGTCTGTTGGACTTAAAGGAGGATATTGACCCTAACATTGATAACAAGGAGCTCAAACAATGGGACAATTATCAAAAATATTCACAAATATCGGCTTTTGGCAGAGGTGGGAAACTGCAATATATACTTGTTAAGGCCAAGAGTTTGTAGTCGTCGTTCATACGTCATGTTACCCGGTTAGCCCGGTAAAAGCAACCCAATCCCTGTTTTATGCATCTCACTTAAAACAGGGATTTTTTGGAGTTGTCAACTCCAATGTTTCAATACACCACTATATGCTAAAACGTTATTTCTCTTTGTGCACGGTATTATTCTTGTTTCTTATTCATGGCTTGGCTTATGGACAATCGGGATTGAGAGGAACTGTTAAAACTAAAAATGGGGATCCTTTACCATTTGCTGCTATTGCTGTGAAAGGGACAGAAGTAGGCACAATTTCCAATGAGGAGGGTAAATACCAGCTAGATTTAAAGCCAGGTTATTATGAAATCATATTTCAGTATTTGGGTTTTAAAACGGGTATGAAAGCCTTTACCATCGAAAATAAGATGGAGACTTTCGATATAACCATGGAGGAGCAGGCGCTTACATTGGGAGAGGTCCGCATCGGAAGCAAGGACGAAGATCCTGCCTATACGATTATGCGGAGGGTCATTGCAAAAAGCCGATATCATTTTCTTCAGGTTGAAAGCTACACAGCCAAGGCTTATAGTAAATCGTCTTTTGTAATTACCGATTTACCGATGGAGTTTTTGTATAAGAAGGAATTAAAGGAAATGGAGAAGGAAACAAACTTCAAAAAGGGTGTTCCAATTTTGAATGAAAGTGTTTCAGAAGTAACCTTTACCCAGCCCAATAACTATAAGCAAAGAGTTATTGCTGCGCGAAATAGTCAGGATAAAAATTTCGCCAGTGCCAATGCCTATTTTCTCACTAGTTTTTATCAGCCTGAGGTTGTAAAGGCCGTTTCACCGCTATCTCCAAAAGCATTTGGTTACTATAAATTTGAATATTTGGGGTCGTTCCGGGAAAATGGAATTGAGGTCAATAAAATAAAAGTGACTCCGCGTTCCTATGGCGAAGGCGTTTATAGAGGAATCATACACATTATTGAAGGTGAATGGAGTATTTACAGTTTGGATCTGGAGACTGTCAATACCGGTTTTAACATCGGAATCAAGCAAGTCTACAGCCCGGTTCAGAACGTTTGGATGCCCGTTAATCAGCAATTCCACGTGCAGGGTGGTATATATGGGTTGAAGGGAAAAGGTGATCTGGTGATTTCTCAAACCTTTTCAAAACTCAAAATCAATCCCACATTTCAACCTGATATTGTCGTATTGGATCCAAAAAAAGAGAAGGAGGATAGTAAGCGGGTGAAACTTTCTAATCGGGAAATTAAGACTGGTAATCTTGAGGAGGTTGTAAAAAAGCAAAAAGAGTTTTCTGCCAAAAATCTGCGGAAAATGATGAAGGAATACGAGAAAAAGGAGCTGAAAGAGCGGGAAGAAAAGGGAGAAGATGTGGATTTGAACTTTTCAAGAAACGACTCTACCAGTGTGGATTCGCTGGCCGGGAAACGAAGTACTGCATTTTGGGATTCCATTCGTACCGTACCCTTGACCGTAGCAGAAGTGAAGAGTTACACCAGGCTGGATAGTATCATTGTGATTCAAGAGGGGACGAAGGAGCAACGCGACAGCCTGAAGGTATCGAAAGCGGATTCGTCCAAAAGAAAAAAAGGTAATGGCGTAGTCGGTGATATTTTTACGGGACATACCTTCAGGTTTGGCAAGAAAAGTCCGTGGCGTCTGGAATATGTAAGTCCGTTATACGGTCTCTCCGTAAATACGGTGGAAGGAATTGTATTGAACGGAGGCGGATTCAAGTTGAAATATGAGAAGGGCGGATATAGGGGGAAGCGTACGGAGCAGGTCGATATATTGCCAAAAGGTATCAAGCGGACCTCAACGCGTGAGCGAAGCAGTTTGTCCATCAACGGACTTACCAGATATTCCTTTGCAAGACAAAAACTGATGGCAACGGGCGGAGTAGATTATGCCTGGAAGCGAAATGTGATTAATATTTCTGGCGGACAGACCGTATCCCAGTTCAATGCAGAAAACCCGATGCACCCCATCTTGAATAGTTTGACCACTTTATTTTTGGAACAGAATTTCATCAAGGTATATCAGAAAAATTTTGCCAGAATCGACTTCAAAACCAATCGGGAGAACGAGCACTTTGAATTAAAAGCCCATTTAGAATATGCAGATCGTTCGCCCCTGAGGAATCTCGGTAATACCGATCCATATAGCCTGATCGATTGGAAGAAGAGGGAGTTTACTTCAAATATTCCCTTCAATGAAGAGCTTTTGGTGGATGAAACGGGAAAAACATCAGAGGAAATTAAAGCCAATCGCGCTTTAATCGTAGGTCTTTCGGCTTCGTATAAGCCCTGGCAGAAATACAAGATTAAAAAGGGTAAAACGAGCTATTACGACGATGATTCGCCCAGACTATTTGCCGATTACCGGAAAGGAGTAAATGTTTTGGACAGCGATGCTGATTTTGATTTCATAAAAGTGGGGATAGCGCATGGTTTTGAAACAGGTATACGAAGTAAGCTTAGCTATAAAGTGGCAGCCGGAGCCTTCCTGAATAATCAGTCGGTGGCTTTCCCCGACTATCAGCATTTTGCAGGAAACCGGTTTTTCTTCCAGTATGGCGACGCTGTCGGGACTTTCAGGATGCTGGATTATTATCGTTTCAGTACGGCAGATAAATATGTGGAGGCGCATGCGCTGGCTGAGCTGCGACAGTTTTTACTGACACAAATGACGTGGTTCCGTATGATGGGGGTTAAGGAAAATTTCTTTGTGAATTATCTGGCCACACCACATTCCGATCATTACGGAGAGCTGGGATATGCGCTGGATATTGGGATTCGGTTTCCCCTACGCCTGGAAGTGGTGAATAGTTTTGAGGGATTCAAATACAAGAATACGGCATTCCGCATTGGTACCACCATGAACCTCAATTTTGCGAAGTAGGAGGAGCGCTCACATGTTTGATACAATTAATAATAACTTCCCGGACTATAAAAGTCAGGGAAGTTATCTGCTCGAACTAAGCCGCATGTATTGCTTCACGCAATTCTTTGGCAGCGGCAGCAGGATCAGCTGCTCCGTATATAGCGGCACCGGCCACAACAACTTTTACGCCGGAAGCTTTCACCGCGGCAATGTTGCTTAGTTTTACGCCTCCGGCAATAGAAACCGGAACGCCTGCACGGGCAGCTTCGTCGATCAAAACCTGAATTGAATATCCTGGCTGTGCCTGCTCATCCAATCCGGCATGTAATTCTACGAATTCAGCACCCAGAGCGATTACTTCCTGAGCACGTTTTACACGGTCCTGAACACCGATTGTGTCAACAACAACCCCTTTACCATGTGCTTTGGCTGCTTTTACGGCACCAGAAATTGTGGCATCACCCGTTGCACCCAATATCGTGATCAAGTCGGCACCGGCTTTAAACGCCATTTCGGCTTCTAATTCACCAGCGTCAGCTGTTTTGAAATCGGCGAATACGATTTTATCGGGAAATGCGGTTTTCATTGCTGTGATTACGGCAAGACCCTCACTTTTGATCAGGGGTGTTCCCAATTCAATGATATCGATATAAGGAGCAACTTTTGTTGCCAATGCCAACGCGTCTGCTGTGGTTAATAAGTCAATTGCGACTTGTAATTTTGCCATGGTATTATTTTTTTTAATTGTAATTTATTGTGATTGAATTCTTTAACGTATTCATGGAAAGGCGAAAGCTGAAAGCCGATTGCCGAAAGCCGACTGCCCTCTATTCCAAATTCGCATGACGTTTCCATAGCTCCTCGGCGGGCGTTCCGTCTAGTCGCCATAAGGTCTGTATGTTCAAATAGGCTACCTGCATATTGCTCCGAAATAGCTGAGCTATGATCCTGTTTTTGAGCTGCCGGAATGACGGTTACATGATTGCATAGTAAGGCCAGTGGAGATTGTAACGTGGTTGAAAACGCGACCACTTTTGCCCCCGCTTTTACGGCTTTTTCGGCGGAACTGACAATACTGTTGGTCGTTCCTGAGCCTGAACCGGCAATGAGTAAATCGCCTTCTTTGATAGCTGGCGTAATGATCTCACCCACCACGTAGACGGAAAATCCAAGATGCATCAGTCGCATGGCCGCTGCTTTTAACGCCAAGCCCGTTCTGCCGGCTCCGGTGATATAGATCCGATTGGCCGATTGTATGAAAGGTATAATTTTCGACACTTCACTGAAATCCAGTTGGGTAGCCAGTTTTTGATTTTCTAGCAAAATCATTTTGAGGTTCGTTTCTATATCCTGAGCCAGGTCGATCGTGCTTTCTGTATGCATTACTTTTTTACTTAAAATACCTGTGATTTACCGCTGGTAAAGGTACAGCCCGAGAATCGCGAGAGGGTTATACAATTGGCTCCTTATATTGTACAATTTGCTAATGGTTGGACTTTTGGTTGCATTATTTGCTAATTTTGGTATCTAATTCGGAATAGGACAATAAAATGAAGAAAGTTGATCAAAATATAGGGTTAAGTAATACACCAATATTTATCAGGAACCTGGACAATTGTCCACCCAGTTATCTGGACGATCCGGGGAGGAAGGAGTTCTTTGAAATTGTGTGGCTTAAAAACGAAAATGCACTGCATACGATCAAAGGGGCAGAAACCATGCGTGGTGACTGGATTTATCTTATACCACCATATCGGGTACATCAGTTAAATAAAGCTGGGAAAAGAGGGGTTTTGCTTTCGTTTAAGAGGGATTTTCTGGATGAGGATGTCAAGGAGTTCTTGCTCGACGTATTCAAAATTTTTAACATTCAGGGGGAGTTTTCTTGTTTGCAGCTCGATGCAGAAACGGCCTCACAATTGGCAAAAGTATACGCCATGATGGAAGAGGAATATGAGCGAGACGGGACCAGCCTGGTTATTTTGAAGGCTTTGTTGAAAGTATTTTTGCTTCAACTGGTGCGTATCAAGGAGCAGGAATTTACGGTGCAGGATATAAATCAAAAACGGGTTTATGAATTCATGGTGCTTTTGGAAATGAATTATCAGCTGGTTCGTAACACTGATTTTTACGCCGGAAGGTTGGGTATCAGCTCCAAACGATTGAACCAGATTTTAAAGGAAAAACTGGATAAAACGGGCATGCAACTGATACACGACCGCATTGTACTGGAAGCAAAGCGGCAGATTATTCATAGTGAAAGCACTATAAAAGAAATTGCGTATGATCTAGGTTTTAAAGACCGACCATATTTTAGCCGTTTTTTTAAACAACATACCGGCCAATCGCCTGAACAATTTCAGAAAGAAGCAAAAACCCACATTACCACCAAATTCAATACATTGGTTTAGTCCCCAAATATAATCTGGTCGGGCGTGGGGTATTCCAGTAATTTGGAGAAATCTACTTTCCAGAAATCCAGGTCAAGCAGCCTTCCCTGATCGTCTTGCGTGAGCGTAATGACGACCGGCGTTTGATCGGTATCGATATATTCCACTTGAATAAGGTCTCCGGCATAGGCATCCGGATTGCCACCCAGGCTGATGCTACCCATTTTACCACCTTCATACTCATCCACGAGGTCATCAATCGGGAAGTCTGCAGGATTGAGGTTGAGTTGATTGAGCAGGAAATGTATAAGGTCGGTTTCTTGTTGTTTGATGTGTCGTTTCTCTCCCATCGTGTTATGCGGTTTTTCGGTCTTTATTGCGCCATTGTTCGGCCTTCTTAGCTACATACCAGAAGGATAAAGCCATTAACGCAAAGAAAATCCCTTTATTGGTTCGGTCCCAAAAATATTCAAAATATCGGGTATAGATGTTAAGCAGAAAAAATAGGAGTGCGGTGTCTCGAAGTGTATCATTGTTGGTCTGAAAAGAAAAGGCGATCATCCCGGCAAGAACAAGCGTGAAACTCAAAGACCAATACCAAAAATGGCTTTGCTTGATAAGGTTCCAGGCTTGATAGTCGTCGTAATTTCCGAATATGGAGAGCGTCCAGGCTGCCATCAGAAACAAGATCAGGCCTGTGGTATAGGTGGTTTCTTCAAATATTTTAAGCTGTTTTACTTTTCCAATAAGCAAGGTTGAGGCCCATATAGTCAATCCGAACACGGTCATGCGGAGGGGATAGTTCATGCCCGCAAAGCGATAGTTCCCTCCTGACCACAAATAAGTTTGTGCACCCCACCAACCGGCAAGTGTTAGAATCATAACCAGCCATAAGAGCTTAGAATCTAATAATATAGCCACCAACCCGTAACTGATTGCTGCAATCAGAAGCGGTATAGCATAATTACCATCGAAATTGGAGAAGGTGCGGGTCCAGTAAGTAATGGCAATACCAATGGTGAGTGCAATGGTGATGTTGTAGGTTTCATTACTGGCTGAAAGTGTTCCATGTTTTAGTTTCTTTCGTTTGGCCAATACAATAAAAACCAGTGCAAGTACGGTAAATCCTACGCCCACGACACTCTCCGAAAAGCCCCATTTATTCCGCAACTGCTCAATCCATTTTTCGTCAATAACCAATGAGCCGAAAGCAAGTAAACCACAGGATATTGCGGAAATGAGTGCATATACGGCAATTGTATCCACATTAGAATTTCTGATTGAAATACTCGAACGAAGTTCCTGAGCTAGTTCAGGGGTAATTTTTTGATCCTTTTCCCAGGTACCAATGGCACTGTTCACAACCTTTGCGTCTTTTTTATCCAGTTCCATTTAAGTTGATATCGTGTAAAAACTGCGTCTAATCAGTCTGTGCCGTTTTACGGTTTGAGCAAAGGTAATTAATTACTTTCAAGGATGTAACCGACTATTAAATGCAAGAGCCTGACCGGTGGCCAGGCTCTTGCAAAGATTTATGCGCAGTGGTTATTTTTTCAATCCTGATAAGAATTCTACAACATCCCTCATTTCTCTTTTCGACATGATATGTCCCATTGGAGGCATACTGGATGGTACATTGTCTCGTTTTGCGATACGCGCGACGGCGATTTTTAATGGTTCGGCTTCTGACGTTTTCAATACCAGCTCGTGTTCGTTTTCGGAGGTTAGGACTCCTGCTGCGGAAGTGCCATCTTTTAACGTTAAAATGACCATACCATAGCCTGGGGAAATACGAGCGCTTGGTTCAACCAGGGCTTGTAAAATTTGTTCGCGGCTTAGTACGTTGCCTATATTGGATAGATTAGGACCAACATCTCCGCCCTGGCTGCCAATAGAATGACATCTGGAACATTCGGCTGCTGAATTGGTCATGAAATACCTGCGTCCCAAACCTGCGTTACCACCGTATAGTGCTTCCTGATAGTCCGCGGCAGTTTCGCCCTTAGAGCGAAGCGGTGTTAGTTTTGCGATTAGCGTATTAGATTTGGTAGAATCGATGGCTTCTCCTAAGTCCAGGGATAGACTTGGCGAAAGTTTTTTGTCTGCCATTTTTTCAATCAAATCTCCAAAAATGGTTTCAGTTTTGCTTACTGGCAGACCTCCCAATACGCGAAGCAATTGTTGTTGTTCTTTCACACTGCCTTTCTCGAATATGCCTTTTGAAATATCCGTTAAGGTTTCTTTAGACATATTTACGTTTCCAACCATACCCAGGGCAGCAGTGCGTACATCGGCGTCGGAGTCTGCCATGCCTTTTTTCATCACCGACTCCATATCGGTATATTTCAGGTCATTCAAAGCCAGTAACATCGCTGCTCTTACTTTTGGACTTTGATGATCATTCAAAATTTTGGCAAGTGCTTTGTTATTATCAGAAACGCCCAGGTTGCTCAGCATTTGAGAAGCTGCAATCAGTATAGCGGGCTCTTGATCAGCCAGTAAATCAGTAATGATCGGTTGAATTTTCGCTTTTACAATGGCCGGGTTTCTTTCAATAACGCCTCTGTAACGGCCATCTACCCGGTCCATCACCGAAGGACTTGCCCATGTTCCCAGAGCTGCAAGTGCCTCCGCGCGAACTTCAGTGTCCACATTTTTTCTTTTGGCAAACGCAATCAGATTATCCAATTGCTGATCGGTTCCAACCCTTACGGCTGCATTAATGGCTCGACGAAGTAACGGCTCAGAAGTAAATCGGGCTTCATTCAATACAGAAGCCAGTGCAGGCAATGCTGCCGGTATTGATAAGTCGTCGTTAATAGCCCTTGCTGCTTCTGTTGCAATGTATTCGTCTTTATCTTGCAAGAAAATACTTACTTTTTCATGCTTCATTCTTCTTAAAACAAGCACTGCCGCTGTTCGCAGGGATTTGTTGCTATTGTTTGCCAAAGCGATGATGGGTTCAGCTTCTCCAATTCGGGATAATGCCAATACTGCCGCATGTCTTAAATACACATCAGCATCGTTGTTGGTTTTAATCATTTCCAAAAGGGGAGCCACGGCAGATTTTTCCTTAATTCGTCCCAAAGCTTGTGCCCCAAAAAATTGAACGCGTGGATTCTTGCTGGAAAGCATGGGTATCAACAACGGACCAGCCTCGCTACATATTCATCACCCAAAACTTTGGCGGCCTGTGCTGTAATTTCTTCGTCCGAATCTTTCAATAGTGCGAGAAGGCCACTTCTATATGTCTTATCCTGACGAGTTAACTGACCCATTCCCCAGATACCATGAATCCGAGCCAGTTGATTACCGGTTTGCGAAATGGCTTTATTCAATACAGCCGCACCTTTTGCTCCACGGGTTGCCAGCTCAAATTGAGATTTCAGACGGATGCGCATATCCGGGTTTGACAGCAACTGTAAAAGCTGGTCGTCAGACTGGGATGTATAGTTTAGCTGCATCAATCTCTTGGTTTCTGCACGTAATGCTTTCAGGTCGTTTTTTTCTTCCGTTACATCCAGCTTCCAAACACGGCCATAATTTTTTGTATCCCAACCATTGATCCAGTCGGCTACGTATAGGGCACCATCTGGTCCGAACCGAATTCCTGTTGGTAAAATACCACTCAGAATATTTTTCTCTCCGTCCAGTACAAACGAGGCTCCCTTTGGTTTTAAGCCAAACGACCAGATAGGCGAGCGTGCCGGGTTTCCGACAAATTCAACGAGGAAAAACTTATTTTTCCATTCCTTACCCAGTGCAGTGCCCGGGTTGTATTGCATGCCGGTAGGTCCATTATGGAAATTTTGAATAGGAGGGATAATGTAGGCTGCTTGTCCATCCCAGCGCGGGACGGCTAGTTTTTCATCCATCCAAACCTTATACCCATTGTTTTTCGGGTCGGTATATTTCCCGTATTGCCAATTGGAACGCCATCCGGCATCGGAACCTTCCACTACATGCACGAGTCTTTCGCTCTCACCCGGGTGGTCACCGTCGTTGTCCGAGCTGATGAGGTTCCCATATTCGTCGAAAACGAATTCATGCGTGTTACGCAAGCCGTCGGCAAAGATTTCGAATTTGCTTCCATCCGGATTTGATCTTGCAATAATTCCAGAGTTGGGATGCTCATGTTTGACACCTTCTGCAGTAGTTATATTAGCACCTATATCCCCAATGTTCCAGTATATCTTACCATCCGGACCTTCAATAGGGTTGGACATCCCATGTCCGCCAAAGCCTATATGGACTCCGTAACCATGGCTTATGGACGTCTTTTTGTCGTAAATACCATCATTATTGGTATCCTCGAATCTCCACATGTCGGGAGCAATGGCTACAAAAGCATCTTTTGCACGTATAAGCACCCCGCCGGCTACGTCGGAAACTTCTTCGAAAAAGTCGTTGATAACCCGCATGGATACATCGGCCAAGCCGTCGTTGTTGGTATCTTCCAAACGCCAAACTTCATCCTTTTCAACCGCCAGATCTTTCCAGTCATGCGATCCGTCGCCATTTAAGTCTTTTAGCCAGCTGTTTTCTTTGCTTTTTTCGGGAGCAAAAGTACTGCGTAAAAATGCCCGCCGATCTTCTACAGTCTGCATGGCAATAGACTGGGTCATCCAATTACGGTGTCCCCGAATGTCAAATTCAGAATTCTTCTGTCTGTTGGTTCTATTCAGGTATACACGGCCCTGATCATCGATCGACATCGATACAGGATCTGGTGCCAGGGAATCAGTTGCCCATAAATCTAACTTAAGGCCATCAGCCAATTTAATGGCAGTTTTTTCTCGAATTTCCTTCGCCCGAGCTTTTCCCGTTAAGGCATCTTCTTTGATGATGAGTGGGGTACTGTTAGAAGATGAAGTGGTGTTGGTCGGTGCCATTTTCATACAAGACACAACGGCAACGGTTGTTAGCGTGAGAGCAACACCAGGCTTTCGAAAAAAACGTTTTGGGGTCATTTATTTAGGCGCTTAAATTTTATGTAAGAGGTTAAAGGTATTTATTTTTACTGATTTTATGGGATAATCTGTATAAAGCAAGCGGTGGTCTGTTCCTGATTAATCCTTTATTGTAATACTTTTTAGTAAACAGACGAAATTGTCTTATAGAGGTATTTTCCATCTTCGCTGGCGCCAGTCATTGTTAAGAATAAAAGATGTAAAGCAGAGCTATATCAATAAATTGTTAATAGTTTGCTGTTAACTCATTTGTAATGAGTGATTTGTGTTTAGTGTAGAGTGGTGATGGTTTTCCCTGGACTTCATTTTTTAATAATCTTGCACCCGCTATGGGCAGTAATACGAGGTGCGAACTCGAAAGTATATTCGTAGTTACAACGTATAGCAAAGACAGTTTCAGATGCGGTGGTATGGTATTTCACTGCTTCACGACGCCGACGTAAGAGTTTTGATTTTGCCTTGGATCGAAACAAGTACCGGTTTGTACAAGTATTACGAGGCCATTGCGCGTTTTACATACCAAAAATATATTCCTGTACGGAGGTACTTTTTTGTAAATATTAGTAATAACTTTTAGGTAGTAATTTTTCATCAAACCCCTATTTCTATGAGAAAGATTTTTATTTTTTTCGGGATAATCTTCTTGATTGTTCCCATGTTAAGTTTTGCCCAAAGGCAAATAAGTGGTAGTGTCAGGGATGAGAAGGGAGTGGGACTTCCAGGGGTAAATATTTTATTGAAAACAACCACCAACGGAACCATTACCGATGCCGATGGAAAATTTTCTTTAAATGCCCCCAACGATGGAATGCTGGTGTTTTCGTTTATCGGTTATATATCACAGGAGGTGAAAATCGACGGGAAGACGCAGATCGAAATTACACTCATGGAGGATGTACAGAATCTGAATGAGGTCGTAGTTGGAGCGCTCGGGATGAAACTTGAAGAAAAGGCGTTGGGCTATTCGGTACAAAAGATCGGTGGTTCAACCTTGCAAACGGTTAAGGGGGTTAATTTGGCAACATCATTAACCGGTAAAGTCTCGGGTTTATGGGTGAAAAACAGTACAGAATTTAATGAAGCACCTACGCTTAGCTTACGGGGTGAAACACCTTTGCTGGTAATTGATGGAGTTCCTTATGGGAATATGTCACTTAAAAACATCAATCAGGACGATATTGAAAGCATTAACGTATTAAAGGGGCCAACTGCCGCAGCCTTGTATGGCTCAAGAGGTGGGAGCGGTGCCGTAATTGTTACAACCAAGCGAAGTGGTAAAGGAAAGGGACTATCGGTTACGGTGAATAGCAATAATATGTTTAACGCCGGTTTCTTGATGTTGCCGGAAGTACAGCATTCTTATAGTGCAGGATTAGGAAGTGCATATAGCCCAACAGATTATATATGGGGTGCCAAGCTGGACAATGGAACGATGGCGAATCAATGGAACCCAATTTCTAAGAAAATGGAGGTGTCGGAACTTCGTTCGCTTGGAAAGAATAATTTCAATGACTTCCTGGTTTCAGGGATGATATCCAATAATAACGTAAGTCTTGCCCAAACCGGAGAAAACGGAAGTTTTAGGGTTTCTATGAGTCATATATATAACAAAGGCCAGTATCCCAACCTCAAATCGAACAACACCATTTTTAATGTGAGTGGTGAAATGAATGTGGGAGAGAAATTTACATTGTCGAGTCAGGTTGGATACAATCGGTTGACTGCCCCGCAGATAGCTGGTTCGGGTTACGATGCGCAGGGTTATATCTACAACATTTTGATGTGGATGGGGCCTGAGTACGATTTGAGCGCCTATAAAGACAATTACTGGTTGATACCTAACGTGAAGCAAAACTGGCACTACAATGCCTGGTATGACAACCCCTATATGATGGCGTATGAGAAATTGAATGGGATTGAAGAAAACAAAATGAATGCCAGTTTTACGGCGACCTTGAAGCTGTTTGAAGGAGCAAAACTTTTGGTTCGTCCCGGTTTCGATCTATACCAAAACAATGAAACCAGAAGAAATCCACCGGGCATTCTTTCTACGCGTGGTTGGGATGCTTCGGGCTTGTATTCCATTGCCAAAAGAAATGGGTATAGCTTTAACGGCGATGCCTTCATGACTTACAACAAGACCATAGGTAAACTAGGCATTGATGCTTTGGCGGGTGGTACCATTTATAAAGTAGATAATAACTATTTATATAGCGGTACAAGAAGTGGATTAATTATTCCTGGTTACTACTCTCTGAACAACTCGGTGGAAAGGCCAAATGTAAGCGTTGTTGATCCTATTACAGAAGCATCTAATCCACGTTTTCGCAAGCAGGTAAACAGTCTTCTTGCTAAATTGAGCTTATCTTATAACAATATTTTCTTTCTCGACGTAACTGGTCGTAATGACTGGAGTTCAACCATGCCGTCGAACACGAACAGCTTCTTTTATCCTTCCGTGGGAGCGAGTGTTGTGATGAGTGAATTTTTCGAAACACTTCCGAGTTGGTTAGACTTTTGGAAAGTGCGTGGTTCTTGGACCGTTGCCAAAACGGATTTAGGTATATATGCGACCAACAATACCTATAATACATCTACCGGAGTTTGGAATGGCTTGAATACGGCATCATACCCGGGTTCGATCATTAATGCTTCGAATGTAATGGCAGAAACCAACCGTACATGGGAGATAGGAACGGCTGCGTATTTCTTAAAAAAACGATTTAAACTGGATGTTGCTTATTTTAACAAATACAACTATAACATTCAAACGAGCGCTTCAATATCTCAGGCTTCCGGATTTAACTCGACGCTGATCAATATTGATCAGACCTACGTTCGGAAAGGAATGGAAATTTCGCTCGATGCCGTAATTGTCAAAAGCGGAGACTGGCAATGGGATGCAACGGCCAACTGGTCTTATAATCACCGTTATTTTAAAGCATTGGACCCCAAATATTCTGCTAAAAACAGCTGGACCAAAGAAGGTGGACGTACGGATACCTATACCGGTGCAACCTGGTTGAGAGATCCTCAAGGTAATTTAATTCATCAAGCAAATGGTCTGCCGCAGGCTAGTCAGTACAATAGTTTATATGGCTACACTGACCCTAAGTTTATTTGGGGATTGGCCAACACCGTGCGGTATAAGCAGTTTACATTTAATGCCACATTTGATGGTCGTATAGGCGGATTGTTGTACAACTATTCATCCTACAAAATGTGGGATACTGGTGCTCACCCCGATTCGGATAATGAATGGCGATATGATGAAGTGGTGAACAAAAATAAATCGTATGTAGGTCAAGGAGTGGTGGTTAGTTCTGGTGCTGTTGCATTTGATAACTTTGGAAACATTACCAGCGATACCCGTGAATATGCGCCCAATACCACTAAGGTGTCTTATGAAACCTACGCCCGTCGTTATGGTGATGGTACCCGTGGAGTTACGAATGCCACTTTTTTAAAGCTTCGTGAGCTTTCTATAGGCTATACACTTCCCTCCAATGTGGCTAGGTATATAGGCGCAAAGGGAGCTTCGGTTTCATTAACAGGACAAAATGTATGGATGTGGGCTAAGGAATTCCGTTTTGCGGATCCGGATAAAGCCAATGACTCACAGCTTACCTCACCGTCGGTACGCTACATTGGCGGTAACATTCAACTTACATTCTGATAATTTATAATGGAGTATATCATGAAAAAAATCATAGCAAAATATATGCTTATTGCAGGAGGTCTGTTAACCCTAGGAGGTTGTTCAGACTTTGCTGAGATCAATACAAACCCCAATGCAGCTACGACGGTAACGTCAGAAATGCTGGGAACCAACTTGATTTTGAATGTGGCGGCAAATAGTAGCTTTTTAGGCCCTGCGTTACTTTCGAAAGCGATTAGCCATACTGAATTCCCGAATGCCTTACAGTACAATAGTCTAGGGAAACAGAGTTTTGAAGACTTGGTAGTGCTTACAAATGTGGATAAGATGATCAATCTGGCACCGGAAGGAGCGCAGAAAAATTCGTTTACCGGCCTTGGTAAGTTTGTTCGTGCCTGGAGGTTTTATGAGTTGACCATACGTGTAGGAGACATCCCATATGCAAAGGCGTTGCAAGGAGAGAAAGGAGTGATTAGCCCTGAATATTCTACCCAGAAGGAAGTGTTTTTGGGAATACTACAAGAACTGGAAGAAGCAGACAAAGCGTTTGAGCAAGGAACTAAGTTTGCGGGGGATCCTATCTATAATGGAGACGTTGCCAAATGGCGGAAATTGGTAAATACTTTTGCGCTCAAAGTTTTACTTAATTTGTCAGTGAAGGAGTCTGATCCTGATTTGAATGTAAAATCGCGCTTTAATACCATTGTTACCACCAAGCCTCTGTTTGAAAGTAATGCGGATAACTTCCAGGTTGTTTATTCAGATGTGGCCAATCAGCGTTATCCCTGGTTTAAACTGAATAATCAGGGACTCATATACCCAGTGATGTCTACTATGATTGTGGATAAGTTGAGAGATCTGGAAGATTATCGTCTTTTCCATTATGCTGCACCGTCTCCGGTAAAAATAGCCTCAGGCATTAATGCATCAAGTTATGCCGCTTACGTGGCCGTTAATCCATCGGTTGTATATTCCGACCTGGCAGCAGTTGCTTCGTCCAAAGATTATTCCAATCTTAACGCTCGCTATTCGGAGCTAGCCAACAGTGAACCATTTTATCAGATTGGCTATACTACATTGCAATTCATTTTAGCGGAGGCTTCATTGAGAGGTTGGGTTGCCGGGAAAACGGCTTCTGCTTACTACGAAAATGGGATTCGGGCAGGTATGCAATTTGTTGCGTCTAATACCCCCGATAATGCTGATTTTCACCATAATCGTAAAATTACCGCAGACTATATTACGTCATATCTGGCATCCGATAAAGTTAAATTATCGGGAACGATGCAACAGCAGTTGGAAAAAATTATAACCCAAAAATATCTGGGGTCATTCTTGCAAGCAGGTTATGATAGCTATTTTGACAATCGCCGTACGGGCTTTCCAGTATTCCCGATTAATCCATTGTCGAACAACAATACAGATAAAGATAAGATGCCTGTACGGTGGATGTATCCCGATTCGGAGGTGAACTACAACAATGAAAACCTGACGAAAGCCATTCAATCACAATATGGAGGGAATGACGATTTTAATCAAAAGATGTGGTTGCTTAAATAAATAGAGTAGAACTTCTGACATATATCGGGGCTGCCACGATAAAAGGTAGCCCCGATTTTTTATAGGGGCATCTTAAACAATAATTGGATTATAGAGAAGATATTGAGAGCTTGCGAAAAAAAATAAAAATGACCAATAACGATATACTCAAAAAACTACGGGTTGCACTTCATCTACGCAACGACGAAATCATTCATATTCTTAGTTTGGTAGATTTTAAAGTGTCTGCAAGCGAGTTGGGTGCCCTGTTTAGGAAAGAAGGACACGAACTCTATAAACCTTGTGGAGACCAGCTTCTTCGTAACTTTTTAAATGGACTTATCATTCATATGAGAGGACCAGCCGAGGATGGTAAAAAGCATGTGGATTAAATGTATTGTTGCCCCATAAGGGCAACATTGCTTCTTGAGTTTTCGATTATTAGTGATTCTTTATCATGTGTGTGTTGATAGGAGAGCCTTGGTCTATCTCACGATTGATTATACATTTTAAGAATCGGCTGCCTGATTTTCGCACCAGTATCGCTAAGCATGAATGCAATACTCTTGGCAATATCAAAAGGGGAAATCCATTTGCTGAAATCGGCATTGGGCATGGCTTTCCGGTTTACAGGGGTATCAATGGTACTAGGAGCGATGACTGATGCCGAAATCCCCTGTGCTTCATATTCAGAATTAATCATATCGGCCATTTTTACCAATAGAGACTTGGATAGGGTATAGGCAAAGTTGGTATCGCCTTGGTCATTGCTAAGTGCGCCTTTGGCACCGATCAATATAAGTTGTCCGCCTCCGTTTTGTTTGAAGTGTTCAAGCAAAGGTTTGACCAAATGAAAAGCGGTAAAGAAATTAAGCTGAATCATTTTTTGTAGGTCCTCATCCTGAGTAGTCAAAATATTCCCGGGTCCATAGCCGCCCACAAGCAACACACCGGCATGTACGGTTTGAGCCTGGGTAATCACTTCTTGAACAAAGGATTGTGAAGCCAAAGGATCGAGCAGGTCAACTTCTTTAAAAGAGTGTACATTTTTAAGGGTGTCAAATTCACCGTCATATCGACTGCCCGTGGTTATGTACAGATGCTGATTGGAGGCGGCTAGATGGTTTACAACTTCCTGTCCCAAGTTGCCCGACGCTCCACTGATGATGATGTTTTTCATGGTATTTAGCGCTATGTTTCAGGTAAATAAAAAAGAAGGATTCTACTTTTCAAAAGCGGAATCCTTCTTTTTTACAGAATATATTTTGACTTACCGAAATACGTTCATTCCAATCAATGAGCGGCTAAAAGGTCGGTGAGGAACTTACGGAAGGGTTCCGCAAATTCTTTCCGTTTTAATGCAAACTCCACTGTTGTTTTGAGGTAATCCAATTTATCACCGATGTCGTGTCTTTTCCCCTCAATGTGATGGGCATATATATTTTCACGTTTCAGGAGTAGCAACAATGAATCGGTGAGCTGAATTTCATTATTTTTCCCTTTTGGCGTTTGCTCAATCGTGCGGAATATTTCAGGGGTTAAAATGTACCGTCCTGCAATGGCCAGGTTTGAAGGAGCCAGATCGATGGCGGGTTTTTCTACCAAAGTAGCCAGTTCCATAATGGTGTCAGAGGATTGGGAAGCCCGTCGTGTTGCTTTCCGTCAATTGTCGGAGAATCTG
>CALGRQ010000020.1 GCA_937880795.1 uncultured Dyadobacter sp.
AAAAAGCTAGATCAATATCCAAGATTGGAAGAACAACGCCTTGTGCTGGCGGAAATTTGTGAAATCGCGGAAAGAGAGCAGGTAGATGCTGTTATCGTGGCAGGAGATCTTTTCGACAATTTCAATCCATCTTCAGAAGCTACGGAATTACTATATAGCACCCTGCACCGTCTCTCCGCCAACGGTAGTCGTGCAGTTATCGCTATTGCAGGCAATCATGACTCCCCCGAGCGTATACAAGTACCGGATGCGCTGGCAAAGGTATGCGGAATTATTTTTGTCGGTTTTCCCAATACCGAAGTAGGAACTTTCCGCACCCAGGGAGGTATCGAACTCCTTCATACAGACGGGGGCTATATGGAACTACAACTTCCCAATACAGATATTCCTTTACGGATAATCCATACCCCCTATGCCAATGAGCAACGCCTAAAAACATTCTTGGGTATAGAAGACTCAGAAAATGCACTACGAGATCACTTGCAAGCGCATTGGAGGCAAATTGCTGACCAATACCTCGACGACAAGGGATTTAATCTTTTGGTGACACACTTATATGTGATGAAAAAGGGCGACCCGCATCCGGAAGAAGAGCCAGACGATGAACGATCAATTCTTCATATTGGAGGTGCACAAGCTATTTATACCGAAAACTTTCCGAAGCAAGTCCAGTACGTTGCATTGGGTCACCTACACCGGTATCATTCTGTAGATAAAAATCCGCCCGTGGTATATTCAAGCAGCCCATTGGCCTATAGTTTTTCAGAAGCCAACCAAAACAAACAGGTGGTACTACTGGAAGGAGAAGCAGGAAAACTCCTAAGCTATACGCCAATTGAACTAAACCAAGGCAAAAAGCTAAGACGCGGCAAATTTGACAATATTGATCATGCAATTACCTGGCTCAAAGAAAATGAAGATGCGCTGGTTGAACTCACGATTGTTTCCGATAATTACCTCGAAGCTTCTGACAAAAAACGACTTAACGAAGCGCATTCCGGTTTAATCCAGATTATCCCCCAAGTGCGGCGTATCAATGAAGAAACCCAGGCCCCAGAAATTGACCTCTCGCTCAGTATAGAAAAACTATTTGGAGAATATTTTAAAAGCAAAAATAAAGGACAAGAACCCTCTGAGGGACTTTTAGAAGTTTTAAGAGAGGTTTTGGGGGCTGATGAAGAGAAATAACCCGGAGATGCTACTTCACCCCCGGGTTAAAAAAACTATTTCGCGTTAACAACCTCTATACCAAATTTATAGGGAGCAGAACTTACCATACTTACTGAATACAATTTGCCAGCTCTATAAAAAATAAACTTCGGTGTTCCGCGCAGTAAAATTTCATGGTCCCGAGTCAGTTGTGGATATTTAGCAATCTGAATCGACTTTCTATTTTGGGTTGCAGCATAAATGGTTTTCCCATCGTCACTAAACGCAAAATCAGAGAAACTTAGGCTACCTCGTTGTATCATGCCTTTGTATTCCATCGATTTGGTAGTCAGGTAAACTGCACCCTGTGAGCTAGTCACGGCATAATCTCCACTCTTGGAAATTCTGAAAATATTCGGATCTAACGGATACGAGCCGTGGTGTAAATCGTCAGCATGCAACAATATTTCGCCTTTACTGTTCAGTTCAAAATACTCCATATCCACTGGACTAACTGAACGCGTGATAGAAATAATTTTTTGCTGACCTGGCACAAATCTAAGCCGATCACCTTCATGATCCCCGTTTCCACTGATATTGATACCCGTCGCTCTTGAATAAGTACGCACAGGATTTTCCCACCACGGCGAAGGTGTCACCGAAGCCGTTAAGTATCCACTTCCGTTGCTTACCACGCACGGAGTAGGAAGGCCCGTATTAATTGATTTCTGTAAAGTCAGTTTTTCGGCATCGTATATATAAATCCAGCCATCGCTACTCGGCACATATACTTCCAGCCCAAATCCATTGTCGGCTATGTCTATAAATCCCGGTGTCCCCTGTAACGAAACACTTGCCGTTTCGGTAAAAGTGTCCGCGTTAATAACCCTTAACTTCCCTGCTCCCTTATCTACTGCATAAAAACGGTTTTGGGTTGGATGCATGACCACATCGTCAGGATTAAACAGAAAAACTGCTCCTGCCGGATTCTCTACCTTGATTGAATTACTGTTTCGAGATGACTCGGTACTGGTATTTACACGTACATGGAAGAAAACCTGTGTTGAAAAGGGCGCAAGAGAGTCTATATAAGTAACAGTATTGATATTATCTACGGTACCAACAAGTACCTCAGAATTTGAATTTTGCTCTTCGGTACGGTAAATTTCGTAGGATCTGAAATCATCACCGGTATACTTTGTCCAAGCTAATGCAATATTCGCATCTTTCTTTGCAGCGCTCACCAATGTAACCGGCTTTGGGGCTGTGGTGGAAAGCACAAATGTAAAAACGGATGAGTATTTATCCTTATCGGTAGCCGTAACCGTTATCGTATGCTGCCCCTTTGACAAAACCTTACTAAACGCAACATTGCCCTGTGCATTTGGTGAAGATGTACGAAAAACTCCATCCACACTACTCTCCCATTTCACCGAAATTTCATTCATAGGGGTATCCTGATCTACAATATCAGCCGAAAAATTGATCTGATCATTTGGAGAATAGGCCGCGGGAAGAGCGGGTAAAATCAATTTAATTTCCGGAGCTATTGCCGTGGAAACTCCTTTGATGATGTTGATATAAATCTTGGTTAACGTATCAGCTCTTATCTCTGCTACTGTTTTTCCCGATCCAAAACCCGATTGACTTGCATAAACCTCATACGAACCCCGGGGAATCCCCTTCAATAGTACACTCCCGAACTCATCCGTTACACCCTGCACACTTTGAGGCCGTGTAAAGACATTCACATTTTTGGCAGGTTGCTGATTGTATCCTTCGGACGAGTATACCGTTACAAAAAGATCTCCTGCTGCATTCTTAGGATCTATATCCTTTTTACAACCCGAAAACAGGATAATGCACACGAGAAGCGCATGCAGGATTTGCATTTTTTTTAACATGGAACACTGATTATCAAGAGGTATATCTAAGTTACAAATCTAGAACTTTTATAAGATTTATTAATATTTATATATGCCCTATAACACAAAAAGAGGTTACAAAAATTTTGTAACCTCTCTCTAAGTATCATTTTTACAACTTGTAAACCGATTAGCTCGCTCTTTTCAGTTTGGCTTCTATGGTTTGCGTGTGTGGTACAATGCGCAGGCGCTCTTTTGGGATAAGCTTACCTGAGTCAATACAAATCCCGTAGGTGCCGTTTTTGATACGTACCAAGGCGTTTTCAAGCTGAATTGAATATTTCTGCAAACGAGCTGCAAGTTGACTCAAATTTTCGCGTTCGCTTGCATCGGCTCCATCTTCAATCGATTTTGCGGTGCTGGCTGTATTATCCGTTCCGCTATCGTTCTTTTTACTGAGCCCTCCTTTGATATAGTTCAATTCACTCATTGTAGCTTCCAATTTGCCACGAATGAGTTCTTCAAATTCCTTTAACTCTTCCGACGAATACCTGGTTTTCTCTTCTTGTTGCATAATCCTAATTGATTTAATTGAATCTTTATTAAGGAGTGTTTCGACGCACAAAAGTAGTGCTATTCTTCCTATTTATAAACAATTACGTAAATCAAAAACGAAATTGACAAAATAATAACCTATGATTTTAGCTAAAGGTATACAAACTAAAAGCCATGTTCTGTTGCAGAACATGGCTTTTTATGACCTAATAAGTATACTTATTTATACATTACAGATTTTACTGCTTCCACCACACGTTTAACACTTGGAAGAATTTCCTCGATCAAAGTAGGTGCATAAGGAAGCGGTACATCCCTGCTCGTTACACGAATGACAGGAGCATCCATATAGTCAAATGCATTACGTTGAATATGGTAAGCGATTTCAGTTGAAATGGAAGCCAATGGCCATGCCTCTTCAACCACCACGCAACGATTTGTTTTCTTTACAGATTCGATGACGGTAGCATAGTCGATCGGACGAACCGTTCTCAAATCAACCACTTCCACATCGATGCCTTCTTTTTCAAGTTGTAATACAGCCGGCATTACAACGCGAGGAATCATTTTACCAAACGAAACGATGGTTACATGCTTACCTGTACGTTTCACATCTGCTTTACCCAAAGGAATGATATACTCCTCTTCAGGAACCAACATTTTGTCTCCGTACATCACCTCTGATTCCATGAAAATAACAGGGTTATTATCACGAATAGATGCTTTTAAAAGACCTTTTGCATCATATGGATTAGAAGGAACAACTACTTTCAAACCTGGTGTGTTTGCAAACCAGTTTTCAAAGTTTTGAGAGTGCTGTGCACCAAGCTGTCCGGCATTTCCAGTAGGTCCACGGAAAACGATTGGACAACCATATTGGCCCCCAGACATTGAAAGTATCTTTGCCGCACTATTGATGATCTGATCGATCGCAACAAGGGAAAAGTTAAAAGTCATGAATTCAACTATAGGACGAAGACCATTTCCGGCTGCACCCACTGCAATCCCAGCAAAACCCAGCTCAGCAATTGGTGTATCGATTACGCGATCCGGTCCAAATTCGTCCAGCATTCCCTGGCTGGCTTTATAGGCACCATTGTATTCCGCAACTTCTTCTCCCATAAGGAAAATACTTTTGTCAAGGCGCATCTCTTCCGACATGGCGTCGCGAATGGCATCTCTAAATGCTATTTCTTTCATCCGTAATTTTATGATTATTTAATTCTAAAACGGAACCTATCAATATGTCACCATTGCAGGATAAACAACTTTGAAGGGCTACATCAAACTAAGGTTCTGTATACTGGTTTCAAAATGATCAGTAAAATTAGAGAATCAAGGTCAATTCTCAAATTTAAATAGATGCGATATATACCTCTTTTTTGATTTACGGAATGGGAATTACATCTACCTCTACTTTAAGCTCATGTTTCCCGTAACTAAATATGATACCTTTTAGTGGAGTGACGTCACTATAATCGCGGCCCCAAGCCGTCACAATGTGGCGTTCGCCGGGAATCATGTTGTTGGTTGGATCGAAATCGCACCAGCCATAATCAGGAATAAAAACGGATATCCAGGCATGAGAAGCGTCCGAGCCCTGAAGTTTTTGCCTACCAGGAGGCGGTAATGTTTCCAAATACCCGCTTACATAGCGCGCGGGAAATCCAAAAGCCCGTATACAGGAAATAGCCAAATGGGAAAAATCCTGACAAACACCTTTCTTAGCCGTTAAAACTTCCTTAAGTGGCGTATTAACGGTACTAAACCCCGAAACAAATTTAAACTCAGTAAAAATCTTGGTGCACAAATCCTGCACACAACGATACGCCGGCTTATGATCTGCAAAGCAGTCTGCTGCGAAATCGCGAATCTGAGCATCCCACTTGATAAAAGGACTCGGAAGTGTATACTCAATCACTGAAACCCGAAGGGGTCTATCCTGGGTTAAACGTTGTCGCACTTCTTCACAGGTCATATCCGAAAGTCCTAGCGGATTTCCCGTAGTTTCTGTCAAACATTCTACCAAACTGCTCGCAATAACGGTAAGCTTTTTGTGCGAAGCATGCAGGGAAAAGTAATGTGTGGTATTGCCGTAGAAATCGACATGTTCTATGACCTGCTCCGGCTGAGGATCAATAGAAATTTCAAAATCACTGCACAGCTGCTTGGGTAGCATTCTGGGCATTAAACAAAGTAACCCATGATAATTATTGACAGGTTCGGCATACTGGTATTCAGTCTTATGGATCAATTTATATTTCATTCTTTTGGCTTTCAATAAGGGACGTGAAAGAATGCTGCATGATGGTATGACTGAAATACATGTTGGTGAGCGTGAACGATACTGATGAAATCAGCCTTACTATTTCTGAAAGTAAATGAGATAAATCCTTTCTCTCCTGATTGTCATCACAACTACTCAAAACCGATATATCAGCCAATTTAACCAAAGTTGAGGCTTCCAAAGCCAACTTTTGTGCCTCATTTAAACGTTCGCCACGAACGGATGAAGGCAACTTTTCTAACTTTGCTTTCAGCTCATCAAGCATATTGACCAAAGAAAAAGGATGTATCTTTTCCAATAGAATTAAATCCAACATCGCCTCCACACTTAAATGCGATTTATGCATTTGTCGATAAGTAACCAGCAAATGATGGTTGAGAAGGGTTGCCTCTATCAATTCACTCTCTACACTTTCGCTGTTTTTGATACTGAAATTAGAATCGATCACACGCACTTTCGTCATAATGCGTTCGATAAGTTTACCGGTTTCTAGCAAAAAGAAGCTATTATCTCTGGGCATACTTTCTGAAATAATCCCCAAAAACATAAACAGGTTATTATAAAGCCCGTCCAATGTTTTTTGAATATTATTACTATTCATGGAAGATGCATTCAGGAGTTCATGGTAACCCTGGTCTATTAGGTCCACCATACGCCATACTTCTAGATCCCATTGATTCCTAACCGCATTAACAGAGTTTAGAAATGCTCCAATATTGGCAGCGATTGTTCCCGGCCGATTACGATTTGAAACCAGATCAATGATTTCCGGATATGGGTTTGACAATAACTCTGCCTTTTCAACAAAACCTGGGTAGGTATAAGAAAGATGCGTGAGCGATTGAAGTAAAATTTTAATATGTTCCTGCTTCGTAGTCCCACCAAAGTTGCGATCCAAATTAAGCACGTTGATGGTAATATTCATAAACTTAATCATTCCCATCACCCGCTCGCAGTAGCGTCCTACCCAAAAAAGATTTTCGGCACTTCTGCTAGGCAAGGATATTTGCTTGCTCACCGTTGGAGGGGCTTTTAAAATCACCTTCTCCTGAACTTCGTTACGCTGATCAGCCACAATCCAGGTATCTTTGGACAACCCTCCTTGCTGGTTCGAGATTACAAAACGGTCTTTAACAGGCGAGCTTCGGGTTAGCCCTCCCTGCATCACATGATATCCTTTCTCATCGGCCACTAAAAACGCTCTTAGCGCCGCAAAACGAGGGACAATATTACCATCGATCAACGACGGCGTGGTCGATAAACTTACTTCCTGCTGGGCTATATACTCGCGGGGACTACGCCTGATCATCTCAATGAGTTCACCCTTCTGGCTCGGCGTTAATAACCTTCCGTATATCGATTTAAACCTGGACCTTCGATTGGCCTTTTTAATAATTAACTGATCTATATTGGCCGTAACATAGTTCAATTCTTTTGCCTGTCCACACCACCAGGTAGCAACCGACGGCATGATTAATCTTTCGCCTAAAAAATATAGACTTATATTTTCCATGAAAGCCAGAAAAGCATGATTTTCCAACACGCTGCTTCCGGGCGGATTTAGAACCTGTACATTCCCCAACCGAATCGCCTGCAACAGTCCTGGTACTCCCAGTCTCGAATTTTCGCGTAACTCCAATGGATCGCACCAATCGTCGTCGATACGTCGAATGATTACATCCACCCGCTTTAATCCATCTATAGACTTCAAAAAAACGACGCCGTTTCTGACCATCAAATCATCCCCCTGTGCGAGTGTATAACCTAAATGAGAAGCGAGATAGGCATGTTCAAAATAAGCTTCATTGCTTGGCCCGGGAGTAAGATATATGATGTTTGGAGCATCTTTGCTTTTGGCAGAGAGCCTCAAAATGGTATTTTGTAAGCTGTTAAAATAGGGCGACAATTTATTCACAAACATACCGTCCGCCAGTTCGGGTATTAATTTACTGGTTACGATTCGGTTTTCGAGCGCATAACCCGACCCGGACGGCGCTTGAGTACGATTGTCCAATATCCACATACGGCCATCGGGACCACGTGCCAGATCAGCTGCATATAGGGTCAGTTGCTGTTCTGCTGGCAACTTTATATCGCTACATGGCCGGCAAAAACCACTATTATCAAAAATGAGCTCAGGAGGAATGACCGCATCTTTAACCAGATTCCTGGGACCATAAATATCTCTCAAGATGAGATCGAGTATTTTTGCGCGCTGCTTTAAGCCTTTCGAAATGAGCTGCCATTCACTTTGCTCTATCAAAAAAGGGATAGGGTCGAGTTGCCAGGGCCGGTTCATTCCATCGGGCCCATCGTATACATTATACGTTACACCATTTTCCCGGAGGGTACTAATTATCTCAAGATTTCTATTTTGTAATTCATCCAGCCCCAACTTTTCCATGGTAGAAAAAAGGGCTGCCCAGTGCGGTTTCACCTGGCCGGTTGCATCGAGAATTTCATCGTACGAATCTATTCCACTTTTATATGATTCTAGCAAATTCACAGCCGATGCACTAAGCATATATTATTCAGCATTATTATTTTGACTTCCAAAACTTCCTTAAATCAAGCGTATTTGGGTATTCAGGATTGATCAGCTCCATCGGTGTATCGCTTTTCAATTCTTTTTTTATTTCGGCCACAAATCGGGATACACCACCGGTATTTTTTTCAACAATTGGTACTTCCTGTTTGGCAGACGGCGTATGCCCAAACCCTTGAAACAGGCTTATTTTACGCGATTCTGCCTCAAAACTGTTGACCGGATAACTATCAAAACTACGTCCTCCCGGATGTGATACAAAGTAAGTACAGCCGCCCAATATACGGTTATTCCATGTATCCACAATATCAAAAACCAATGGTGCATCAGCCCCAATTGTCGGATGCAAAGCCGAAGGTGGATTCCAGGCTTTGTAGCGAATTCCGGCTATGTACTCCGACTTAATTCCCGAGCTCCGCAACGGAACCCGGCAACCGTTGCAAACCAAAATATGGCGCCCTTCCACAAAACCAGAAATTTTCACCTGTAACCTTTCCAATGAGGAATCGACAAAACGGGCCGTTCCGGAATTAGACAGTTCCTCGCCCAATACATGCCACGGTTCAATACCCAGGCGCAAATCCAGCTGGATGTTATCCACGGTTATTCCGCCGTAATGTGGAAAACGGAACTCGAAAAATGGATCGAACCAGGAAATATCGAAGTTATAACCGGCGTCTTTCAGATCGTTCACCACATCAACCATATCCAAATAGGCAAAATGCGGAAGCAGAAAGCGGTCATGAAGTTCGGTTCCCCATCTGATCAACTTATGCTTATAGGGATTTTTCCAAAATTTGGCGATCAACGCACGAATCAGCAAGGTTTGCACCAGATTCATATGCTTATGAGGCGGCATATCAAAGGCCCTGAATTCCAGAATACCCAACTGACCCGTTGCCGAATCGGGTGAATATAGTTTATCCATACAAAATTCGGAGCGATGCGTATTCCCGGTAATATCCACCAGCAGATTTCTGAATATACGGTCCACCATCCAGAATGGAATTTCTTCTCCATCGGGAATCTGCTCAAAAGCTAGCTCAACCTCGTACAAACGCTCATCCCGACCTTCATCTATACGCGGCGCCTGGCTGGTTGGCCCAATAAACGGACCTGCAAATAGATAACTTAAAGCCGGATGATGCTGCCAATAGGTCAATAAACTTCTCAACAGATCGGGGCGGCGCAGTATAGGACTGTCCGCAGGCGTTGCTCCACCTATCGTCACGTGGTTTCCCCCCCCCGGTTCCCGTCTGGCGGCCATCCATCATAAACTTGTCCGTACCCAATCTGGCAAAAAATGCTTCCTCGTATAAAGCACTAATATTATCGACCAGTTCATTCCAGTTTTTGGCCGGATGAATGTTCACCTCAATCACACCAGGGTCTGGAGTTACATTCAGTTTTTGAATACGATAGTCCGTTGGTGCCGCATATCCTTCAATACGCACCGGCATTTTTAGTTTCTCCGCCGTAGCTTCTACTGACGCGATCAAATCCAGATAATGTTCCAGGTAGTCGGTAGGTGGCAGGAATATATACACAATCCCATCTCGCTCCTCAACACTCAATGCCGTTTTAACAACCGGTATATCAAATAAAATTTGCTTTTCTTCTTCCTTTTCAACCCCCGGTTTTTTAGAATCCTCCTCCTCTTGATTCAAAACTGGCTCAGGTAAGGTATAGTCTGGCGACACCGAGCCATATCTGTTTTCGGCTGCTGTCCTATAATCCCCCAGCGGTGGTAAAGTTTCAAACAAGCTTCGCTCAACGGGATGCTCCCTTCTTTCTTTTGCCACTTCGGGAAGCGATTTTAAAGGCAGACGAAACCCTATGGCTGAATTACCCGGCACCAGAAAACAATTATTTCTTTTAAACTGCCATTCCGAACTGGTCCAATGCTTCCCTTTTTCGTTCCACACAATGGGCAAAACAAATCCTGCCGGATTATTAAGCCCCTTCTCCAACAATTTTGCGAGCGTTCGCCTTTCAATAGAATCCCGAAGATCTACTTTTAGAGGATCCACATTTACGGGCAATTTCCCCTCCTCCATCGCCCAGTATATAGGGTCTTCATACGCCGGTGTAATGTTGTTGACATCTATACCCAGATACTTTGCAAGCTCAACCGTAAATTGTTCTGCCTCTCTGAATGTATATTTTGTTTGCCCTTCCTTGGCTATCAAATCATCATTATTCCAAATGGCTACCCCATCATTTCTCCAATACAGCGCGTATTGCCAGCGGGGAAAAGGCTCCCCCGGATACCATTTTCCCTGCCCAAAATGCAGCAAACCGCCCTGGGCAAAACGATTTTTGAGTCGTAGTGAGAGATCATATGCCAATTGTCGTTTTAAAGGACCGTCAGCCGCTGTAATCCATTCAGGCGATTCAAAATCATCAATAGATATGAAAGTAGGTTCGCCACCCATGGTTAAACGCACATCGCCATCCTGCAAATCCTTCTCTACAACTTCGCCCACTTCCATCACCCTGGCCCACTGTTCTTCCGTATAGGGCTTGGTTACCCGTGGATCTTCATGAATCCTGAAAACCTGGTTATCAAATTCGAAGGCGACTTCACACACATCCGTTGCACCCGATACCGGCGATGCACTGGCGTAATCGGGCGTACAGCAAAGGGGTATATGACCCTCGCTTGCAAACAAGCCCGATGTCGGGTCGAGTCCGATCCACCCGGCGCCCGGCACATATGCCTCAACCCAAGCATGCAAGTCGGTAAAGTCGGCCTCGGGACCAGACGGACCATCCAATGATTTAATATCTGAAGTAAGTTGAACCAAATAGCCCGACACAAAACGAGCTGCTATACCCAGATGCCTCAATACTTGTACAAACATCCACGCCGAATCGCGGCAAGAGCCACTTTTAATGGAAAGCGTTTCTTCACAAGTTTGTACCCCTACCTCCATGCGTATATTGTAACCGATGGAATTGAATATGCGTTGATTCAGCTGAACGAGAAAATCTACAATACGGATTCCGTCATGGGGCCTGTTCTCCGCTATCCACGCCATCAGCTGCGGCCCATTTTCTCTGGGTTCCAGGTATGGCCCCAGTTCTTTTTTTAAGCCATCTTCGTATACAAAAGGAAAGTTTTCGGCATATTCCTCAACAAAAAAGTCGAACGGATTGATCACCTGCAATTTGGCAATGACCTCCACTTCGATGCTTAATTCCGTTGTTTTTTCAGGAAACACCACCCTGGCCTGGTAATTCCCGAAGGGATCCTGCTGCCAGTTTATAAAATGATTTTCAGGTTTTAGTTTAAACGTATATCCTTCTATCGCCGTGCGGGAATGTGGTGCAGGGCGAAGTCTGAATATATGCGGGGAAAGTGATACACTCCGATCGAATTTATATTTTGTCTTATGGGAAATAGCAACTTTAATAGCCATAATTGGAGTATAACAATGATTTAATATAATTTGGCACGATGAAATTTATTGAACACCAAAAAAATGTATTGTAGTTATTTTTCAAAACATTTTAATACATAAATAACAATATACAAAATTTTATTTCACCCTAAAAACAGAAAAGAAAACCATTACATCCTGCCCAAACCGAAGGTAATCTATTCCAACAAGAATCGAACGTGGTATACAACCGAATGGTAATAAATTAGACTACTTTACCGGGTTTACGGTTAGACTTTTGGCAAAAGTTACTTACTTCGTTGAATTAAACTTGTTACTATTTACCGATCTAAAAAATGAAAATTGCAATTATTGGCTGCGGCAACATGGGTATGTCATTTGCCCGTGCCTTCCTGAAATTTGATCTTGTTAAGAAAGAAGACTTCCTCCTTGTTGAAAAAAGCGAGGACCGCACCGAAAAATTAAGCAGTTTTCAACCCGGCGTCATTTCCGGCGTTATTAGCCCGCAGGTTGGAGAATACGATTTAATCATCCTGTCTATCAAGCCACAGGACTTTTTGAGTGTATCCGAAACGTTGCGCGAAGTGATCACCGAAAAGCAGGTGGTGTTGTCCATCATGGCGGGAATTACCATTGAAACTATTCAAAAAAATCTGGATCATAAAGCGGTTATACGGGCAATGCCCAATACACCTGCCATGCTGGGTATGGGCATCACGGCCTATTCGGCGTCGCCGGAAGTTGACATCAATCAGCTTCGCAAAATTGAAAACCTGATCAACGCAACCGGACGCTCCGTGTTTTTGGAAGATGAGGAGCAACTGAATGCCGTAACAGCACTGAGCGGAAGCGGACCGGCTTACTTTTTCTATGTCGTAAAGGCCATGATCGACGCCGGCAAACAAATGGGCTTTGAAGAATCTGTGGCTGCATTGCTCGTGAAACAAACCATGTTGGGTTCTTACCACTTGATCAACACCGCCGACAAATCGCTGGACGACCTCATTACCGCCGTAGCATCCAAGGGCGGAACCACCGAAGCCGCACTACGCCAGTTCGAAGCCGGCCACATGGGC
>CALGRQ010000021.1 GCA_937880795.1 uncultured Dyadobacter sp.
GCAACGTCAATGAGCACCACAATGCGATTCGTAACATCAATAGCAAAGAGCCGAAAACAGCAACCCCTCTTCAATTCGGAGCAACAGGCTTTATGCTTACAAAAGATGGTTATGTCGTAACAAACTTCCATGTGGTTAATGGGGCAGATTCCATTCACTTACAAAACAGCAAAGGGGATTCATACAAAGCTTCAGTAATTTATACAGATGCGGAAAAAGACTTAGCGATTTTGCATATTTCAGACTCTAGTTTTTCGGCCCAGATACCAAATATTCCATATACCTTCAAAAGACAAGACATGGATTTGGGTGAGGGTATTTACACCATTGGATACCCAAGAGACGAAGCGGTTTATGGTGAAGGATATTTAAGCTCTTCAACGGGTTATAGTGGAGATACAACCGCGTACCAAATCTCAGTTCCTGTGAACCCGGGTAATAGCGGTGGACCAGTTTTGGATAAAAATGGGAATATCATCGGGATCATTTCAGGGAAGCAAAAAGGAATAGACGGAGCGGCATTTGCCATCAAGACAAAAGCACTCATCGAAACCTTAAACAGAATACCAGAAGAATCTTTAAAGGGAAATATTGTATTAAATAATAAAAATAGCCTATCAAATTTACCACGCACCGAGCAGATCAAAAAGTTGCAAGACTACATTTACATGGTGAAGGTTTATTAAAATAAATTGGACTTTTGTATCAGAGGAGGTGTTACAAAGAGTATCACCTCCTCTGTTTTTTGAGCCTGTTAAGCCCCATTATAAACTTATCTATTTGATTTTTAATATCTTATTCGGTATATTCAATAAAAATTCGAAAACATATATGAGGACCTTTTGGACCTATTTTAGTATTTTCTTTGCCCTGGTCGTATTCATACAGGTTTTTCAATACTTCACATCGAACAATGCATTCGAACTGGACTACTCCGTTCTGTTGAAGCAAATTTCTTTGGTCGTCTTGATTGCAGCAATAGCCACTTACATCCTACCCAAGAAAAAGAAAAATCCATTTAAAGAAAAAGCCAACTGATAACAGCTGGCCTTTCTATTGTATTCTATTAAATGATTTTTCTAGATAACTATTTGTTGGGTTGAGGGGTAGTTCTCAGATAAGGTTTGATTTCTGTAAACCCTTTCGGAAATTTCGCTGGAATATCCTCTGTTTTAATTGCTGGAACCACGATGACATCCTCCCCGTCTTTCCAATCTGCTGGTGTAGCAACTTGATATTGATCAGTAAGCTGCAAAGAGTCAATTACTCGTAAAATCTCATTAAAGTTTCGTCCTGTTGAAGCAGGATATGTCAACGTTAATTTAACTTTTTTATCGGGGCCAATCACAAATACAGAACGCACGGTCGCGGTAGCAGAAGCATTGGGATGAATCATATCATATAACCCAGAAACATGTCTATCCTGATCAGCAATAATCGGAAAATTAACCTCTGTGTTTTGAGTTTCATTGATATCTTTCACCCATCCATTATGATCTTCAACAGAGTCAACACTTAAAGCTAAAACTTTTACATTACGTTTATCAAATTCTGACTTTAATTGTGCGGTACGACCGAGTTCAGTAGTACACACAGGTGTGTAGTCAGAAGGATGAGAGTATAATACAGCCCATTTCCCATCTATGTAATCATAAAAATCGATATCACCTACTGTTGTTCTGGCTTGAAAGTTTGGCGCTTCATCACCTAATTTTAAACTCATATCTTTATTTTTTATATTGAACAATTTTATTTACTCTACCAATATAGTAGATTTAATTGAAAACTCAAAATCGAAACTTTCAAATCTGAATTCCAGCGTGAAATTCGCTCAATAAATTTCTTAACTGTATAACATTCAAGCATGAACATTGGTTTACAAGAATTTAAATGTTTCTTGAAATCGATAATAATATTTACATATTTATTATGCTTGCATAATATTATTTATTTATATTTGGTTAAAACCTACAAAAAAGCAAGATGAATTTCCAACTTTCAGAAGAACATAAAATGATTCGTGATGCAGCTCGTGAATTCGCACAGGAACTAAAGCCTGGAGTTATAGAACGAGACGAAGCCGCAAGATTCCCTACTGATTTTGTGAAAAAGATGGGAGAATTGGGGTTTATGGGAATCATGGTTCCTCAGCAATATGGCGGAGCAGGAATGGACACCATGGCCTACGTGTTAGCCCTGGAAGAGATTGCAAAAATAGACGCTTCGGCAGCAGTTATTATGTCTGCACATAATTCTTTGGTCCTTTATGGTCTAAATGAATTTGGGACCGACCAGCAAAAACAAAAATATCTTACACGGTTAGCCTCAGGAGAAGACTTAGGGGCTTTTGCCCTATCTGAACCCGAAGCAGGATCTGATGCAACCTCTCAACACACCAAGGCAGAAGATAAAGGTGATTATTATTTATTGAACGGAACTAAAAACTGGATTACAAATGGTGGTCCTGCAGATATTTATATTGTAATCGCGCAGACCGATCCAGATAAAGGCCACCGTGGAATCAATGCCTTAATCGTTGAAAAAGACACTCCCGGCTTCACGATAGGACCTAAAGAAAATAAGCTGGGTATTCGAAGCTCTGATACACATTCACTGATGTTTTCTGATGTTAAAATCCCGAAAGAAAACAGAATTGGAGACGATGGGTTTGGATTTAAGTTTGCTATGAAAACGTTAGATGGAGGAAGGATTGGGATCGCAGCTCAAGCCTTGGGAATCGCCGCTGGCGCATATGACCTTGCATTAGCTTATTCAAAAGAGAGGAAAACATTTGGAAAGTCTATTTCGAATCATCAAGCTATTCAATTTAAACTGGCAGATATGGAGGTAGATATAGAAGCAGCGAGATTATTAACCTATAAGGCCGCATGGACTAAAGATCAAGGATTACCTTACGGAAAGATGGCGGCGATGGCCAAATTAAACACCTCAGAGGTGGCAATGAAACATACCATAGAAGCGATTCAAATCCATGGTGGATATGGCTATGTAAAAGAATATCATGTGGAGAGATTGATGCGTGATGCAAAAATAACGCAGATTTATGAGGGCACTTCGGAAATCCAAAGATTAGTCATTGCGAGAGAAATTTTAAAGAAACAAAAAAAAGTGTGACCAAAAAAGAAAGCCGGACAATCGCCCGGCTTATCTTTATATAATTCTTTGATTAATCGTTTTGAACGACTACCCCATTTGAATTTAATATCTCATCTAGAGGTATATAGAATTGCCAAAATTTAGATCCTGCAGGTTCAGACATCAATCGGGCAATAGTAGCATTATGATTACCGCCATTACGGTCTAAAGGTGTATTAGTTCTCTTTAAATCATAGAATCTAAATCCTTCGCCCCAAAGCTCACTCCTTCTTTGAATCATAATCTCATCGATAAGAGCCTGTCCTGTTTTAGTAGATTTAACGTATTGAGGATCTCTGACTGATGCAAAGTTAAACAATACAGTTGCCGCTTCTGCATCTTTTCCGGCTCTTGCTAAAGCTTCAGCTTCAATCAAGTACATTTCAGCACCTCGCATATATGGTACGTCTCCGATACTCATAGCTTCGTTGGCTACTTTAAACTTTCTACTGTGGTATTTGAAACGGCTGAAAGTACTCAATGGCAATGGAAAATCAGTCACATTTGTGCCCGTTGGATCCCATAGTTTCTTCCTTACATCCGTATCAGAAATTTGATCATATAATTTCGAAAAAATCAATTTAGGTGTTCCTCTAATTACCCCTGAACTATAATTTATAGACATATAAGCAAAGAATGAATAGAAATAGTTCGTTTGATCTGCAACGATCCTTGAAGACCACATCCATTCTTTGACATCATAATTATTGAAGCCAGAAAGATAATCAGTTTCATTCATCAAAGGGGCGTTCACTCTCGCTTCACTAGCATACTTAGCAGCCTCAACATAATTTTGTTGTGCTAAGGAAACCCTTGCCAAATAGCCTTTCACTACATCCTCGTTGATTTGAGATTTATCAGCACCTCTATCATAACCGTCCAATAAAGTTAAAGCTTCTTGCAAATCAGCATTGATCTGAGCATAAACTTCGGCAACGGTATTTCTTGGCTGAGCAGTTATACCCGGTATAGTAATTATCGGAACAGCCAGACTGCTATTAGCTTGTCCTTTTACGTATCTTTCACCAAAAAGCTGAACCATTTGAAAGTAAC
>CALGRQ010000022.1 GCA_937880795.1 uncultured Dyadobacter sp.
GAATCCGTGGTATTGTCAATCCTTTCACTGACCTTAGCTGTTCTCATGCTGGAATTTGTAAAACCTATGGCATTTGTTCAGAAATGGCTGATTAATGGCGTAATCTGGGATTGGCAACTATGGTCTGTATTTATTGCATTCAGTATTATTACTGGCTTATTAGCAGGCCTTATTCCAGCCAAAGTTCTTTCAGCCTTTCAACCATCAGAAGTGTTACGCAGCCAAAGCGGCATTAAGATTACCCGTGGGATTTCGCTTCGTAAAACCCTCATTGTGTTACAGTTTAGTATTTCATTAATTGCCCTGACTACTCTGTTAACAGTAATGCGACAGCAAAATTATATGGCGAATGGGGATTATGGATTTCGCACCAATGGAGTATTAAATATTCCATTAAACGATGTGCCATTTCCTCGTATTTCAAACGAAATCAGTGCACTGACTGGAGTTGAAGTGGTATCTGGCACATCTTTACTTTTCGGTCATCATGGCTCTACCGAAAAAATAAAACTATCTCGCACAGGCCCAGATTCATCCTTTGCGTTTACTGTTTCAGTAGCTCCAAAATTTGTTTCCACTTTAAACCTTTCTTTGCTCGCTGGTAAAGATTTATCTCCAGACTATCAAGACAGCCCATTTATTCTGATTAATGAAGAAGCCGTTCGAAAGTTTAAACTTGGCAATAATGAAGAAGCAGTAGGTAAAACACTTTGGCTCAACGACAGCACACAAATCCAGATTGCCGGGGTGGTACAGGATTTTCGTTTTACGAGTTTTAACTGGAAAATCATGCCTTTAATCATGCGAAAGAAGCCCTCTGCATTACGATTCTTACAGGTAAGTGTAACACCTGGTTCTGAGAACAAAGTAGAATCAGATATCATAGAAATTTGGAAAAGATTAAAACCATATGAACCTTTTGAAGGTCAGTGGTATGGAGATTTTTTACATAGCAGGCATGCCCATATAGAAGACATCCAATTTATGGGGTTCCTGCTTGCGATTTCCTTCTCCATTGCATGTCTCGGACTTTTGGGAATGGTAACTTACGACACACAAACCAGAATTAAGGAAGTGGGTGTTAGAAAAATAATGGGAGCTGACGTAGGACAAATCATCTGGCTGTTATCAAAGGAATTCGTTATGCTATTGACCTTATCAGCCGTTATATCCATTCCAATTGGTTTCATGGCAGCCAACGCCTTTTTGACCAATTTTGCTTACCATGTGACAATTGGTTTTGAAACTATCGGGCTATGTTTTGGAGTACTCTTCGTTCTTGGATATATAATTATTAGTACTAGAACTTATAAAACGGCCACAAATAACCCTGTCAATGCGCTTAGGAATGAGTGATGAATCAAAACGAGCCCTTACATAAAATGTAAAAGGGCTCGTTAACAAATAGTCACTCAAAGCTAAATAAATATTATTTACTCAACTCGTCCACCAATCTTTGCGATTTATAGACGTATTTCAATGCGGCTATAATACCTCCTGCATGAACAGAAACGGTACGGTTACCTGCATCGGGTGCAAAAATGAAATATCCTGGCAAGCTTTCAATGTTTCCATCAAAAATCAACCCAACCGTTTCAAGCTTCTGGTTCACCATAGGTGAACCAGAATTGCCTCCTATAATGTCATTGGTTGAGATAAAGTTGATAGGTGCTTTCAATAATTCCATAGATGGGTTCAACCAACGTTTAGGAAGAGACCATGGGAATTTACCGTTGTTGGAATAATAACGATCGTACATACCAAAATAGGTGGTATTTACAGGCGCCGTTGTTCCATTATAATCGTAAGACTTTACCACACCATCACTAATTCTTAACGAAAAAGTAGCGTCAGGCGGTGTTCCCGTACCATATACATCATACAATAGTTTACCCAACTTACTACGTTCAGCAGCCAATTTAGGATTCACATCACGCGCAACCATAGATGCCGCCATGAAACGAGGTGACGAGATACGTGCCAATTTGATCAATGGATCCGTAGAAGCGTCAATTGCACCTTGCCCGCCATTCAACAAGGCTTCCACAAACGCCTCGTCAGTCAATTTGGTGTTTTGAAGCGCTAATTTAGCAGCCTCTTTTGCAGATTTTCCGGAGAATGCCGCTTTTACATAGTCATCTTGTGCTCCCAAAAATGACATCGACTCATCAAAGTGTGCGGACAAATAGCCCTCCTCCAACTGCATATTCTTTGGCGTGAATGCCTTCAATGTACCTTTTAGTGTGGCAGCTCTATCCGGATTTGCTTTTGAAATCACAGCGAAGTCCACCAATTGCTGGGCAAAGGTCAGCAATTCACCACGTGACATCGGGTTGGGCTGTAATATGCTTATGTCGTTCCTTACGTCTCTTAACTTCTGAACATTTTCTGTGATACCGTCCCAAATTCCATAATTTCCGGCAAGCTTCGGATTCTCACGCACCGCTTTTTTGAATTTTTGTTCAAAATCAATTTTACGGCCCATCAAGGCTGGATCTTTCATTCCGTCCAACCGTCCTTTGTAAGCCTTATAGCCATTTTCCATGCTAAAAATCTCATTGAGAATACTGTCGCTTTTTGCCGTTTTATTATATTCCTGCAACGCCAAAGAACGGTTACGCAGTAATTGCAACGTGAAAGGAATTACCATATCGCGGTCCATTTCCAGTTCAGATACGGTACGTAAGCGACCTGTACTTCCCGGATTTCCCACCACAAAAACGGGCTCGTTTTCAACCGCTCCGGCCGGGTTAAACTTGAAGAAGTTATCGGTTTTAAGCGGCTTTCCGTTATCATCATACACTCTGAAGAACGTACAATCCAGATTATATCTCGGATAAGTGAAATTATCAGGATCGCCGCCATAGAAGCCCATTTGTAACTCCGGCATGAAAACAAGTCTCACATCATTGTAACGTTTGAAGCCATACAATGAATAACGCCCGCCGCTATAAAAACTTACCGTCTGAATTTCCAATCCTTTCCAACCCTCTTTGTCCTTGTACTCCGTCTTGATTGTTTCAAAAGCCTGATCACGCAATTTGGCACGCTCAACACTAGACGTTGCCTGCTCTTCAATTTTCTGTAAACGATCGGTTATATCTTCAATCTTAACCAACTGATCTACATATAACTTAGGAACCTTTCTTTCATCCCCCAACTTGGTAGCATAAAAGCCATTTGTTAAAAAATCCTCACCCTTTTTTTGAACCTCTACTCCCGACTCCCGCGCGCAGTGGTGGTTGGTCATGACCAGCCCGTCCGCAGAAACGAAAGAAGCTGAACAGTAGGATGCAAAACGCAACGCCGACAACCTGGCTTTTTCAAACCATTTTTCGTCCGGAGTGAAATTGTACGTTTTTTGAAAATACTCCGCCGGAGGGGTGTCGAAGGTCCACATTTTCCCCATATCAAACGCTCCCGACTCGTAACTTTGGAGTTTAATATCCTGACCAAAAGTGGTAATGGCCATAGTCGAAAACAGAGAGACAAACCCGGTTTTTAGAACACTTTTAACTGTTAATGACATATCTATATTTAGTATTTACGTGATACTGGCGTGTTATTATTAGCATAACAACTATACCAGCACGTGAAAATATAGAAAAGCCTTCATACCGCAAAACTGAACCCCTTACCAGTTGACGGTAAGTCATTTGTTTCATGACTAGACTTCATAAATCCCCTATTCGCGTTGAAAAATGTGTAACTTCATACCCCACGAACGATACGATATGGCCTTTAATATCTCACTTGCGGACCGTGTGCGGGAATATCTGGCAACCCTACCCGGTCTTGATGTTGAAGAAAAGAAAATGTTCAGCGGATTGGCCTTTCTCGTCAATGGTAAAATGTGCATCAATATCAGTGGCGATCAACTCATGTGCCGGTTCAATCCAGCGCTACATTCTGAAATTGTCGATAAAACAGGCTTCGAGGATATGATCATGCGCGGACGCGTCTTACAAGGCTATTGTTATGTTAATCCCGAAGGCTTTCAAACAAAAAAGCAGTTTACGGAATGGATGGAGCTTTGTTTAGACTATAATAGCGAAGCGAAAGCTTCTAAAAGGAAAACATCAGAGGGCTCTTAAAAACGCTCCAAGTTCCTGATCTTTATCCAGATTAAGCTTTTGTTTCAATCTATATTTTGTCATTCTCACACTTTTGGGTTCCACACTCAGCAGAGTGGCTATTTGCTTCGTGTCCATATCCAAATGCAGATAGGCACAATATTTTAAATCCAAAGGGGTTAATTTCTGTTGGGCTCTTTCTGATAATGCCGCAAAAAAGCCTGGATTAATATCTTTGATTCTATAAATGGCCTTCTCAAAGTCGACGTCCACAAGATTTTCCTCACGTATGATCTTCTGTATATTGACCACTTCACTAATTTCCAATCTCTTCTTGAGACTGTGCAGCACCTCGTTTTTATGTTCCAGATGCAGCGCTCCCGCCATCGCCTCTTTTTGCAATTGCTGCTGCTGATAAGTGAGCAAAGTTTGTTCAGCCTTTAAACGCTCCTGCTCCTCTCTTTCAAGTTTGGCCTGAAGTTCCGCTTCCTGCTTTTGGGCATGCAACTGTTTTTCTCTTTCCAGGGAATATTTCAGCCTGTAATTGTACGAACGGAACATAAAAAAGCTCCCGGCCAAAGCAATTACAATAAGTGCTATAAACAAAATGTTTTGCTTCCTGTGGCCTGATGCTTTCTCAGCCAGCAATTTAATTTCACTATTCTTTTTCTCCGTTTCAAATTGAATATCCAGTTTTTGCGCACTTTTAACCTGCTCCGTGTCAAACAACTTTTGGTTATATTCGGTGGCCTCCTTTTGATACTGAAACGCTTTCTTGTAATTACCATTTTGATCATACAGGTCAACCAACCCGTTGAGAATATTGAGCATGGAATAGTTGTACACTTTGCTCAGCGAATGCATCACCTCATAAGCCTTCAACAAATACCCCTCCGCCTCTTGCAAATTATGGTCACGCATGGCATATACGCTCATCAGTCCATAAGCACTTGCAATTAGTTCTTGGTTATACTTCACTTTTTGTCCTTCCTCCAATGCCTTTTTAGCATTAAACAAAGCCATCTCACGTGCCTTTGTATCGTTTTCAGGAAAATAGTTGAGGTAATAACTGGCCTTATTGACGTAGGCCATGGTGAGAATCTTGTTCGAAATGCGATCGCCGTACTGATCATGAAGCTTTATGATTTCGTCTAACGGTTCGACGATTTTGTTACGGTCGCCGGGGGCCTTGGAACTGTTATAATTAAATTCATTGGCCACCGAAAGGGCAAAATAACAATTGCTGATGAGATTGAAATCTTTGCTCAGCATGGCTTGTTCCAAGGCTTTGTCCGCATACAAATTCACCTCTTTTTCATGATTCCAGTTGGAGTGAACCCCATATAAAAGAAGATAGTTTTTAGCCATAAGATAATGCGAAGGCTGGCTGCCGATGCACTTCAACGACAAGTTACTGTATTTAACAAGCTCATCAGGACTATCAATCGAATAATGGGTATAAGCTTTGGCATAATAGGCATAGGCCAGCACAGCCGAATCCTTACTAGCCATGGCCAGTTGTAAAGATTCTTCTTGCAACCTCATCGCCTGCTTATAATTATCCTGATTGGCGTATATATTATTCAAAATCTGTAACGCCTGCACCGCCCGCATTCTCCCTTTCTCTTTTAACCCTTTTGCTAGCTCCGTCTTAGCCTGAATAATCGCTTCTTCGTACCGCTCGTCAATCCTGAGCTTTTCGGCCAACTGTAGTGAGGCAGACAGGTACTGTGCATGAGAAAGTATGGACAGCAACAAAAGAAAAAAGCAAATGTATATCGATTTCATAGGGGTAAAAATAGACCAAAATTCATTCACTAGTACCTGATCAGTCAAAAATCGGTAGATATACGTTTATATGTAAAATACTGACTAACTGTACATTATAAATTATTGTAGACACATTGTAGACACGTATACAATTTATCGTAGTTGGTTTGTAGATCCTATGGATTAGACGTTTCCGTATTTGCGCTTCACATTTGCATCATCATACGTAACACACAAAATCTTTCACATCATGTTTTATGTCTTTGGTAGAAACTCGACACAAATAGCACATGCACCTACACAGGTGAGATGTAGCCATTGCCAAACCGACGGATCAGTAGGTCTTCATGTGTATCGCCATTACTTTCATGTCTTTTGGATTCCAGCCTTTCCCCTCTGGAAATCTTCGTCATCACAGTGCTCTCATTGCAAGCAGGTGTTGAAAGAAAAAGAGTTTGACGACACCTTAAAAAGCGCAAATATTGAAGCAGGCCGCCAAGCGAAAACACCACTTTGGACCTTCTCCTGGCTGCTGATTTTGGCAGCATTGGCGACCGTTCTCACCATTTCGATTATTGCATCATAATCTCCATCACAACACATACAATCATGACAAACAAAACACTTTCCATCGTTTCTTACCTTACCGTTATTGGTTGGATCATCGCATTTTTCTCTGGAAAAGACAAAGCCGACGACCTTTTAAAATACCATTTGAGACAATCTCTTGGTTTAATTCTTACCGGTTTAGCCCTCAGTATCGCTGTGAACATTGTGGTATCGATAATCCCGGCCTTATCATTTATAGGTTATCTGGGGATTGTTGTGCTGGTACTATTGATTTTGGGAGCCATCAATGCTTCCAACGAGGTTAAAAAGCCGCTGCCCATCATTGGTAAAGTTTTTGAAAATCAGTTCTCCTTCATTGGATAATATTCATTATTCCTTGCCGGCGAAGGCAAGGAATAATGCATTGCATAGAATTTCACCAGCTACTAAAAAGCGCGATTATGACACAATACAAATACTTTGAACAAGAAGGCAGTAAATACTTCCTGAAAAGTAAAACCACCCTTGCATATGGTCTTGTTGCACTTTGTTTTGTCGTATCCCTGTATTTTATTTTGGGGATTGGCTCTGATGATAAAACAGGCCGTTATTTTGGCGTTTTCTTCCTTTTTCTAACACTGGGAGCTTATTTAAAGACGACAAAAAAACTCACCATTGACCCGTCAGCAAAAACCATCGTTAGTAAAAACCATGTTCTTTTTCCAGAAAAAACATATCATTTCAACGACTTTGAACGGTTTCATGTAGATGATCATTACATCAATTTTATAAAAGCCAATAGCCAGGCGTCCATCGTTTTTGATCAAAATGGAAAAGAAAAGTCGGTGGTACTGATGATCACCCTTTTCACATCCAAACCTGCGCAAAAAATCATCAATGAAGCCAGTGAAATCATGGGTATAGAAAGTGGGCTTTAAATTATTTTAAGCATATGAAGGAAAAGTATAGGTTTTCGCAAAACTCGGAAGAGATTACCATTCAGCCTTATTTCGCTTACAAAATGAAGGTTTGGATCCTGTTTGTACTGTCGGCCCTTGTTTTTGGTATAATTCCATATGTAGGAGATACCGTTAGTTATGATGTGCGCACAACAGCCTACGCCATTGCCGGGGTTATGACTGCTGTTGCGCTGTACGACTACCTCTTTCGGATACATGTAAAATTTCTGTTCGATAAGCGAACCTCTTCCATCTATAAAATCAATGGTCCGTTACTGAAAAGTAGATTGATGTCTTTTGATGAAATGACCATCATTAATACAACCCAGCACGGAGAAATGGAATACGCCATCGCTCCCAAAAAGAACCAGTTTGTCCGTAACTATTCCATCAGCGACTCATTTGGCAGTGGAGCGAAAAGTTTAAAACGTGAAGAAGTCTATATTGAAGAAATATTAAACCCCATTTTAAACTTTGTAAAATCCTGAAATTAATTACACAAAACCTTCTCCGTTTATTGGCGGATGATCAACGTCCCTGTTTGCAGTACTATACACACCCTTAAATCAATAACTTTCATCACAACTAAAATAGGAGCCCGTCTTGCCCGAAGCATTTGGCCAACCAACTTTTATCATTAGCCATCAAGGTTGATACCCATTGCCAAAGGCAAGACAACGGGCCCGCTCTCTCTAAAATACGAAATGATATTGTCGTTAATGGTAAAGAAACTGATCCTCCTATAATTGATTATATTTACCGATCGTACAATTAGCTAGATCGGTAAATATGAAGATTATTCTGACCGGTGCCACCGGAATGGTTGGAGAAGGCGTTCTATTGGAATGTCTTCAAAATGAACTGGTACAAGAAGTTTTGATCATTAATCGGAAGCATGTTGCTATACAATATCCCAAACTGAAAGAATTACTCGTCCCCGACTTTCTTAAACTGGAAAACCACGCCGACAGCCTTACCGGCTACGATGGCTGTTTCTACTGCGCCGGCATCAGCTCGGTAGGACTTAACGAGGACGAATTCACAAAAATCACATATGATACCACTTTGCATTTTGCAAGTGTCCTATCGGGGCTTAATCCCAATATGGTATTTCATTTTGTAACCGGAGCCAGCACCGACTCCACCGAACAAGGCAAGGTGATGTGGGCAAGAGTAAAAGGCAAAACCGAAAATGCTTTGATGAGACTACCGTTTAAGGCCCAATATAATTTTCGCCCCGGCTTTATGAAACCGGTTAGTGGTCAAAAGAATGTCCGTTGGTTTTTCAAACCTGTTATTGCTATATATCCACTCCTATTCCCTAAAACCTCGCTCACTTTACAAGAGGTGGGGAAAGCAATGATCAACTTGGTGCTGAAACCATATCCAAAACAAGTTCTGGAAATACCGGATATACGCAAAGCTGCGCAGCTTTCCGTTTCATAGATTTTTCTGTACGACCAATCCTTGATACGATGGCAAAATATTACACCGAAATTAAATGGGCCCTAATTTATATTGTGGTGTCCTTACTGTGGATGCTTTTCGAAAAATTAGTTGGGCTGCATTCCACACACATTGACAAACAGCAATATTTAACCCTAGGGTTTCTGATTCCGGCGATATGGGTGTATGTACTGGCTTTGCAAGACAAGAAGAAAAAAGATTACCGAGGCCGAATGACGTACCTACAAGGCTTTGTTTCGGGCTTAATCATTTCGGTAATTGTAACCCTATTTAGTCCGCTCACGCAATGGATTATTACTTACGTGATTACCCCCGAGTATTTCCCTAACGTAATAGAATATTCCCTAAAAACCGGCTACCATAAATCCCGGGCAGAGGCAGAAGCCTATTTTAATTTTAACAACTACGCCAAGCAAAGCACCATCGCATCCATGGGCATGGGAGTTGGTTTTTCACTCATCATTGCTTTTTTTGTAAAGTCGAAGAGGTGATCATGAGGCGTGTTTCCACGACTAATCGACTCTATAATACCCGCTATCAAACTGCAAGACCAACCAAATCATGAAAAAGAAACTCAGCTTTCCCTTACTCATCATTTTAATTATTATTGGAAGTGGTATAGTCAAAAATACCAATTTTAAGACATTTGAGTTTGAGAAATTCTGGCTGGGTATACTCTATATATTCACTTTCCTGCTCACCTTATTTTTGATGTTACGTCCAGAGAAAAAGGAACAGTAAATGTTAGAAATACATAAAGTGAGCACTTTTTTGTTCGGAAAATATTGAACGCAATTACCTCTACTTCCCACAGAAACTATGAAGTCATTGCGTTCAATTGTATGAGCTATCTCCTTACGGTTTCCAGATTGAGGCTCGTAAATGATGTAAATGTTCCTTTGTAGAATAATAGTAGATAGCTACCATTTTCCCATCCTTGCGGCGAACAACTCTTGGATACCCCAGGTCATTGAGTTGCATGTCCTCCGACCAAAAACCATCCATTAAAATCTGCGGGTCAGTCCATGTTTTGCCTTTGTCGGCGCTATATACCACCCGCATTGTCCCATGATCACGCTCTCCGTATACCACACAAAGGCGACCATCCTTAGTGGTGGTGAAGGCCGGTGGATTTCCATTTTCCGCGCCGGTATCGGCCAGTTTTGAAGTAAAGCGCCATGTTTTACCATCGTCATTGGAAGAGTATGCATCTATCCAGTGAATTTCCTGCTTATCTGCTGTAACAAATTTCCGGCGGATCATGGTCACTATCGTCCCATCGCTTAACCTTTCCGACTGCGACATCACCGCCCTACATTCATTTGCGTACGGATTTTTACTATCATCCGCGAATAATTTCACTTTCGGGTAATTGCCCTTGACATTTGTCGGAGGTACAATCCATCCCTGGAAAGCAAAGCTTTTTCCTCCATCCGAAGTTTTGATACAGAAAAGACGGTCACTGCCAAAAGACTCCGCCTTGCGCACTGAAAAAAACAACAGGCACTCATTTTTATTCGTAACGATATAGTCTGTTCTGGGCGACAATTCATCCAAACCTATATCCGAAAGCTCCTTCCATTGAAATAAATCTCCAAAACTGAATGGGCCTTGCCAGGTTTGGCCTTTATCGTAAGTATAGAAAAAGTGCGCTCGTCCATCTTCGGCCCCGTGATAAGACGCACCTACAACCCGCATGGCAAATTGGGGATGCTTAAAATTGACAGGAGTCGAAACGGGTTTTAGAACAGGTTGGTCGCCAAAATCACCCACAAAATTATCCGGATCGCTGGTGACCCAATTTTTACCGCCATCCGTACTACGTCCCAACCAATTCAAAAATGGCTTTTCCGCATTATGGGTCTTGGTAATCTTGTATTTTGCTTCTGTGAAGCCTACAAGTATCTCATCATTGGCAAACATAAATGCGCCACCATTGGCCGGCCATCCCGCAAAACGACCTGCTTGGTGATACACAACGGAATGCTGCACATCTTTGACCTTATCCTGAGCCTTTAAATGATTCGTTCCCAGTCCTATTTCAAAAATAGCGGTCGAAAATAAAAGTAATAAACGATTGGTTTTCATAAAATGGGTTCTGATTCTAATGAATAGATTACTTCCCCATGTCCGCTACCGCCTATTCATTTATAATATTTTTATGGATTTATTTAAAACCTACTTTTCACAAAAAAGACAATATGCTGGTTTTTAGACACATAAAAACTTCATCATACCCTTTAAAGAAAACAATGATCAACATGACTGATAATGCCAGGAACTGACGACCGGTGCATTCGCACGAAATGGAAAAACGCAATTTCCTCTCCAAGAGTATAAAATGAATAACTCCTGCATACAAAGTTTCTTCGCGGGGTGTGTACCTTTGAAATCGTATTTACAAAAATGCGCTTATCCGCTATTGGCTCAAAAAAGACCCATTTGTGCAGAAGGATCCGTTCCATATAAAACCTGGTTTAAAAGTATTGATCGCTCCCCTCGATTGGGGGCTGGGACATGCTACGCGCTGTATACCCATCATTCAGTATTTGCTAGATCAAGGTTGTCGGGTTACATTGGCTGGGGAAGGTGCGGCTGAGGTGCTGTTAAAGAGTAATTTTCCGGAACTGGAAATTCTTTCATTAACGGGCTATCGTATCCGTTATAGCCAAACTGCCAGCGGATTCACGACCAAAATTTTGAAGCAAATTCCCCAAATATTGCATGCTATACGGTCTGAAAACCACTGGCTGAAAACCATTCAGAAACAACACCAATTTGACATCGTTATATCAGACAACCGCTACGGTTTAAAAATCCCAAATACCTACTGTGTCATCATGACGCACCAGTTACAGATCCAGACGGGTATGGGAAAATTCGCCGATCACCTGCTCCAATGGGCACATTACCGTATTCTTGAAAAATTTGACGCTTGCTGGGTGGTAGATCGTCAAGGTGAAGATGGCCTGGGTGGAGCCTTATCCCAACCGCTCCAAATACCTGACAATGCCAGCTATATTGGCATTTTATCTCAGCTCAATCCTAGTGTTCATAAAGTTCAGAGCGATCGGCAAGAAATATTGATTTTACTCTCCGGACCGGAACCCATGCGGGGTATTTTAGAAGCACTTATTTTATCTCAGATTGAGTCGCTTACGGCGTATCGGTTCCAAATCGTAGCCGGTAATCCTTTGGGAAGCTCTCCCACGAACCTGCCGGATCATGTTACATACTACACGCATTTAAATGCGATAAAGCTCAATATTTTGATCGCCAATGCATCGCTGGTGATTTGTCGAAGTGGCTATTCTACCTTAATGGATCTGGCTGTGATGCAAAAAAAAGCTCTGGTTGTACCCACACCGGGACAAACAGAGCAAGAATATTTGGGAGAACGATTGGGGCAAATGGGCATTGTATGGTGTCAGGAGCAAGCGTTGCTTAACTTGGCTGCGGATATGCCAAAAGCACTCTCCTGTCCTGGTTTTCGGGATGCTGCAACTCCCGATGATTTTCGAAAAACAGTACTTACCACGTTGGTGAAACAATCCCGGGTTTAACCTGCGGTATAAGTTGCCAATTCCTCCCAGTGATCCCTAATTTTACCGTCTTGAATCCGCAAAAAACGATAACCGCTTAAAATAATACAGACATCATCCGGTATATCATCTCCAAAAGGTTGTTTAGATTTAAGCTCCATAATAATGCTTAAAGCCACCATATCTCCTTCAAAAGAGAAGTCGGATACAGTCGTTTTGTGCGTAAAATCCTGACTTAATTTTTGAATATACTGCCTTAATCCCGATTGGTTCTGAACCGAAAAAAATGGTAAGGAATGATCCCGAAAGCACGGATGCAGATAATCGGACATGGTATCAAAACGCCTCTTATTCCATACACTCTCAATAAAACCCATTGCACAATCCTGGTACAAATGTTCCATACACAAATTTTAATTAAGCGCTTTTGATCTTGTTAGTTGAAAATCCGCAAAGTAAATAGAATAGTTTTCCAAGCCTTCGACAGTCAACAACCCTCGTATAAAATGTGCGATAATTTCTGCTCCGGATTGAGTCTGCATATAACTCAATTGGCAAAGATCTAACCATAGATTTGACATAATATTCGCATTCATGTCAGATCTGTATAATTTTTGCTCTATGCCCTTTTTCAAATTGTATGTAAGAATATGTCCCAGAAATTCCAATTTAAAATTCTCTATCATATCCCAGGCCCGATGATAGTACTTCTGAACATCCATCATAAAATTGGGGTTGTTTGTCATACAAAAAGTATGCAAGGTTTCCCATATCGCCTGAGCCTGCATGATAGAGTTATCACAGGTAATAATTGATTTTTCCAGTCTGGTTCTTCCTGATTCAAGAAGCCTATGCGTTACACAGATCACCAACTCTTCTTTGCTTACAAAGTACTTGTAAAAGGTTTTTTTAGAAATACCCAGTTCATTTGAAATATCGTCAGTTCTAACCGATTGAATTCCATATTGAGAGAACAGTTCACCTGCCCGTTTTATAATTCTTTCATTGGTATCCATTCCTTCCCTGATTATAAAAATCGCTATCTATTTGTTAGGTTTTTACTTACTAAATCTTTCGTTCTGCAACCATTGCACTGCTATTGAAACATGTCCACGCGCTCCATGACGGGTGAAGCCTCAATGGTGGCTTTCTTTTCTGCCTTTACGCTATTCGATATATAATCGTCAATATCCCTTACCCGTTCAAAAGCCGGCCATTCATATTCCGGTATAGAGACCTTCATGATGGTACGTATTTTTGAAAAAAGCGTTGGCATGATCTGTTCATCTACGCCCAGATCTTCAACGAGTAGCGCATGACCAACCATCGCCGATTTTGGCAAACCAGTTACACTAAATAAGATATCTATCAATTCCTCATTCATTTTATAAGCGTTTACGTACCGGAAAACAATTTCCGGTACGTATGAAACACACCTCAAA
>CALGRQ010000023.1 GCA_937880795.1 uncultured Dyadobacter sp.
ATAATGGAGTGCCACATATATATCCTGAACCGTTCTATATATAGCCTGATAAACCTCCAAATTATTGCCATTACAGGCAAAACCCTCCCGGGCTCCATTAAATCCTATCCGGTAGTCGATCGTGGCTGTGGCGTATCCTTTTTGAGCCAATAACTTAATTCGTTCATCTTCATCCTGCCTTTTACCGAATAAAAATGCGCCCTCGTGTAACAGCATTACAAATGGACGGGCCTGCATTGTATCATTGGCTGGTGCACTAAAAGTATATCCCAAATTCACCGACCTGCCGATATAGTCGTTTGCACGCCAATATTGCCCCTCTTCTGACACAATTTGACTTGCATCAAAAATGTTCTCTTCATTAAACCGTTGGGAAAGAAATAAACTCTGGTCTGTATTGCGGATAATACTGGTATCAATGGGCACAAAGGTGGTATCACTACCTGGCTCGGTAATCAACGAATCTTTTGAACCGGGCTCCGTTTCTATCTCCTTCTCTTTTGGCCGGGGCTCCGGATGGCAACTATACAATATAGCCATTGAAAGTAAAAAAACTACACTGATGTACCTTATTGGCTTCATGATCGCTGCTGCTGCGTTTGCACGGATGGATGCTTTGTAAACTGACAAAAATACATACAAACCTTCTATTTCTGTAAAATCTATAGATTTGGATTGAACCTTATATACATAAAAAAGCAGAGCGCTATGCCCTGCTTTCTATCCAATCGAATATTTTTGAACGCTTATCGAACCGCTAGCGAGCCTATAAAAGCAAATACTGCTCCTTTTAACAATTTTATGAAGTCCGTAATCAGGGAAGGCGACCCTTCTTCTTCATCCTCATTACCTGGGACAAATAAAGTAGATGGCCCCTGCTCCACAGTAAGTTGATTCAATGTAACAGCTTTGGAAAACTTATCACTGATCTGTTGCGATAACGACTTTTCTATTTTAGCTGAAATAGTAGGCTGAACTTTTACAGCAACAGGCTTTTGTGCAGCCTGGCGTTCACCAACCGTAGTACGATCTTTTCCAGCCTGAAGTTTTTTATGCGCTACAAACATATTGTGAGAATATCCGGTAGCACCCACCTGAAGACTCACTAAGATAAACAGTGTAAGTAATTTGATGATTTTCATGGCTAAGTTCTTTATGTCTTTTAGATATGTCCTCTACTGAAAGCCGGTGTAACTAATTAACTATACAAATATATATGTTTTAAATGGTATCTTGCAATACATAGTACCTTGTTTTTAACATTTTTTTTTATTTTTTTATTTTCCTTGATCTCAACACGTTAACAGATGCAAAAATATACGCGTACGTTGCACCAGCGAAAAAAATTATACTAAACCGGGCTTTATAGCATACCAACGTCAGAAAAAACAGGACGAAACAAAAAAAGCACCACCGGTAAATACCGGCAGTGCTTTTCATCTGCTCGCTTATTAAAGCTTTATTTTTCTCTGAAGAATATCGTTATAGGTACCCCTGAAAAATCGAAATTCTCGCGCATCCTGTTCTCCAAATACCTTAGGTAAGGATCTTTCACATTCTTGGGGTTGCTGCTAAAGAAAACGAAAGTTGGAGACGGTGTAGGCAATTGTATCATATACTTGATATTGATGTACTTACCACGGTCTGCAGGAGGAGGATATTTTTCAATTTCCTTCTGCATCACATCATTTAATTTCGAAGTTGAAATTTTCTTCGTCTTATTCTGATAAACCTCCATGGCTTTCTCCATCACCTGGTGAATCCGCTGCTTTTCTACCACCGAAGCAAAAATGATCGGCATATAGTTCATGGGAGCAAGTCTATCCAACAGGCTCTTTTTGAAAGCATCGGCAGTTTTGGAGTCCTTCTCAATTAAATCCCACTTATTCACCATGATCACGATACCCTTCTTAGCTTTATCGGCCAAGCCTATAATCGTCAAATCCTGACCTTCTAGACCTAATGTTGCATCCAACAATACGATACACACATCCGACTCTTCCATCGCTTTCATAGACCGCAGCGATGAGTAATACTCGATATCTTCATTCACACGGGACTTACGACGAAGCCCGGCGGTATCTGTCAGGATAAACTCCATTCCAAAAGCCTTGTAATGCGTATGTATGGCGTCACGGGTAGTTCCGGCGATATCCGTAACGATACTTCTATCTGTACCTGTAAGCACGTTCAAAAACGATGACTTACCGACATTAGGACGCCCCATAATGGCAATACGTGGAATACCTGCTTCGGGATCCTCTACACCAGCGGTTTCAAAATGTTTGATCACCTCGTCCAACAAATCACCTGTTCCAAAGCCAGTTTGAGCCGAAATGGCATATATTTCGCCACCCAACCCGAGTTCATAAAACTCCGCAGCAGAATGATATCTTTCGGTAGTTTCTGCCTTATTGGCCACCAAAAACACCGGCTTATTGAATTTGCGCAATACATTCGCAAAATCCTTGTCAAGATCAGTAAGACCTGTTGCAGTATCTACCATAAAGAGCACCACAGTCGACTCTTCAATGGCCAACTCAACCTGATCTCTAATCGCTCCTTCAAAAATATCCTCTGAACCTACCACATATCCACCTGTATCAATTACGGTAAAATACTGGTCAGTCCATTCTCCATATCCATAATGACGGTCACGGGTTACACCGCTCTGGTTGTCCATGATCGCCTTCCTACTTTCGGTCAGCCTATTAAAAAGTGTAGATTTCCCAACGTTTGGACGTCCTACAATCGATATTATATTTGCCATTTGTATAGCCTTTAAAAATTTGATCCGGAAAGGATTCCCTTTCCTCCGTTCTACTTATTTATTTTACTCTTCATATCCGAACTGGCGCAGCTTCCTTTCGTTGCTTCTCCACTCCGGTTCTACTTTTACATATTGCTCTAGAAACACCTTTTTACCAAAGAATGCCTCCATATCTTCGCGGGCTTGCATACCTATTTTTTTAAGCATTTCGCCTTTTTCACCGATGATAATTCCCTTTTGGCTTTTTCTTTCTACCAATATTTCAGCCCGAATCACGATCATATCATCTCGTTCCTTAAACTCAGTGATAACCACTTCTGAGCTATATGGGATCTCCTGACGGTAATTCAGGAATATTTTTTCACGAACGATTTCCGAGGCAAAAAAGCGTTCGGGTTTATCGGTAAGCTCGTCTTCTTCGAAATACGGCGGGTGAAATGGCAATCTGGTAATGACGGCATCAAACAAAGTCTGAATATTGGCATTGTGTAAAGCTGAAATAGGCACGATGGCTGCCGGCTGGATTAGCTCTTCCCATTCAGCCATTTTACGCTTTACTTCCTCATCTGACGATAAATCTATTTTGTTCAACACCAAAATGACAGGCGATGCGGTTCTTTCCAAAAGAGGCAAAACCTCATGATTCGCCGCCTTTTCACCTACTTCGGTAACAAAAAGTACCACATCTGCATCTTCCAGAGAGCCCTTTACGAAGGTCATCATGGAATCGTGCAACTTATAGGCAGGCTTTACCACACCCGGAGTATCGGAATAAACAAGCTGAAAAGGAATATCTTCATGCTTTCCATTCAAAATACCCATAATCCGGTGACGGGTTGTTTGGGCTTTGGAGGTGATGATCGACATTTTTTCGCCAACCAACACATTCATCAGGGTGGATTTACCCACATTGGGTTTACCAATAATACTCACAAATCCCGCACGATGATTACGGAAAGGAGGGACATTTTCTACATTTTCACTCATAATGAATTTATTATAATTCGGTGAATCAATGATTGTTATCATCAATGAAACCACGAAACTATTTTGTTTCCAGCGTCAACTGATCGTCAAGCATTCGGTTAATATATTGTTGCGCAAAGGCCTTCACCTGCGCCTCCATAAGCCGTTGCACGTCCGGTAATTTGCCGGCAAGATTATTTTTTAAGAGTCTATCTTTCTGATAATTATACAAACCTACGGTTTTCTGTCCATCAAATTGCAATATATATGGACCATTAAACCATTGATACCCTCCGTCGTAGTTCACTGCGAAGTTTAAAGGAGCCTTTTTGAATATATTTTTACCGAAGGCAAAATAGGGTTTATCGTAGTTTAGGTAGCCCAATACAGAAGGCATAATGTCTATCTGTTGCACGAGCGTGGTTGAATCGACGCCACGAACTGTGCTGTCACCCGGAGCATAAAAAAGAATTGGGATAGAAAAGTTCCCTACCGAGGTCTGATATTCGGGATAATGTGCATTGGCAGCAGCATGATCGGCTGTGATGACGAACAACGTATTTTTATACCAAGGCATGGTCTTTGCCTTTTCAAAGAATTTCTGAACAGCATGATCCGAGTAACCCATGGCTTCATGAACGGGCAAATTTCCTTTTGGGAACACCCCCTCATAACGCTGTGGCACCTTATAGGGGTCGTGAGAAGAAACCGTAAACATGGTACTCATGAAAGGCTGCTTGAAGGTATTCATCTTCTGAGCCCAAAATTGTAAAAACTCCTCATCCCAAATACCCCAAATACCGTCATAGTCCGCATCGTTGGCATACTCTGTCTTTCCGTAATACTTTTGTACACCTATAAGATTCACAAATGCTTGAAAACCCATAGAACCATTAGGTGCTCCATGAAAAAAGGACGTGTTATACCCCTTTTCTTGCAACATTACCGGTAGGCTGGGCAACTTGTTGTCGGTATAGCGGAGTGTAACGAAAGGCTCTTTAATACCCGGAATGCTGGTTAGCACTGACGGAATAGCCTCGATAGACTTCATGCCATTGGCAAATGAATACCAATTCACTTTGCTATGCTGCATAAGTGAATCGATAAAAGGGGTATAACCCCGGTATGAACCCTTTTCCAAATCGCGGTTGTAACCACCCACCATTTCCTTTCCAAAGCTTTCCCAAATGAGTATAACCACATTTTTGGGTTGAAACGGTGGTTGAATCGAATCGGGCTGGTGAATTGGGCTAAATAATTGATCAGCCTCCTTTTTGTCATAAAAACTGACGCGCTCATAATCACTGCGTCGGATGGTTTT
>CALGRQ010000024.1 GCA_937880795.1 uncultured Dyadobacter sp.
GATAAGTATTCCATTTATTGTCGTTTCTTCAAACACGATGCTGACCTGATATTGCTGCCCGAGATGCAGCAGAACATCTTTCAAGTGTTTCAACCCTTGCTGGCGCACTTTACCTTGTGCTGCCTGACTAGCGAATGAAAAAGTTTGAGAGGAACAGATTTGAGGCAATACAAAATTCATTGCCACAAGCAACAATTTAAGGTATCGAAATTGTGTCATATTGATTAGGTTTAGGTATACTTAGTTCGACAAAATCCTGATTTTTAACAACTTCAACATGCAGCAACTCCGTTAAAATCTCGAGAAGATCATCAAGAGTTTCAGCACGGTAGATTCCTCCAATTTTACGATTACTTAAAACGTCACCCTGTATACGTACGTCAATACCAAAGCGCTCATTCATTTGTTGCGCTACTTCTGACAGTCTGGTATTGTCAAAATAAAAAAGGTGTTCCTTCCAACCGGTGTACATTTGGGGACTAGCCGGTGTGCTAATCTGGAAGTTATTATCCGATTTGGATGTAAATAATGTCCCGGGTTTCATATATACCTGCTTCCCCTCAGGCAACTGAAGCTTAACCTTTCCACCCATAAGAAAGACCCTTTTCTCTTCGTTCCTCGCGTAGGCGACAAATTGTGTCCCAAGCACTTCAACGTGATAATTACCCCCCATTTTGACAATAAATCGATTATTGGTTTTTGTGTGGGTAACATCAAAGTCCGCTTCTCCGTCTAACTCAACAATTCGCGCTTCATTACCAAAATCGAATCGTGGTACCCTAAGTATAGAATTTGCATTAAGAAGTACCTTGGTCCCATCCGAGAGTACGAAAGATGAACTATTGTTTTTAGAAGACTTCAATGATTTATACATTAATTCTTCTTTGGAGGAAAAAAAGATTCCAGTAACGATACTTGCAGCAACCAGACCGTAATACAGCCTTTTTCTATGCCACTTTCCAGTATTGATACCCTTATCATCTACTTTTCCCTCAGTTTCGGTAAATTCCAACTGCAATTTGTATCGGTCATTGGCCTTCTGAAGGTCAGGAAAAAACTGAGGATTTTCACTTTCCCATTCGTCCAAATAACAATAGTATAATTCCGCATTTTTTTCATCTTCCAGCCATTCTTCTATCAGCTTTCGCTGTATGACCGTAGTCTTTCCAGAGAAAAAATCAAAAAGTAAGAGTTTGGTAACCTGCTTTTCCATAAATTGGGTATTTCTGTATAGCCTCTTTCAAAGACCACTTCATTTTGAATTTTAGAGGCTGAGCGGATAAAAAATAATCAAAAACAAGATAAACCAGTCATCTTTAAGCTCATTTCGAAGACGAGACAACCCTCTACTTACCAGCGCCTCAACAGCTTTCTGTGTTATTTTCATTTCCAATGCAACTTCTGAATACTTTTTACCTTCAACCTTTTTTAGAAGATAGGCCCGTCTGCATTGAGGAGGCAACTGTTGCACAATCGTCTCGATTTTCTGATGAAGTTCACTGAACTGAAGCAATTCCTCCGGACTATCAATTTCAGAACTTATATACTGATCAGTCGGCTCCAACAATCGGGTTCGGCTCAGCTGCCATTTCAGATAATTATACGACCGATGGCGAATGGATTTATATAGGTAAGCCCTATATGAAACTGTAACTTGTTCATATTTGCCAAAAACTTGCAAATACATCTGAAACAATGTCCTCTGCAATCTCTTTGGAATGAACAAAGCGAATCGCATGATTACAAAGATTCATGTAATACCTTCTGAATAATAATTCGCATCCCATTTTGGGATCTTTCTGGAATGTACAACGAAGTAACAACTCGTCATCAGTAACCATCGTATCGATGAAGTTATTAATAGACTGAGCTGTATCTTCTGGAACCTCGTTTTTCTGTAAATAAATGTCTGCCATTCTTCAATGATCAACCTCCCGGAAACCTCCGTTCATAACACAGACAAGTATATAGCAGCTTTCCCTATACTCGAAAAATAAAATTATTTCTTTATTTCAACACAAAAAAACAATTATGATTCTTCCTAACAAGTAAGTGAGCTAGACAAACTTTAAACAACCCGTCCAGAAATCGACAATATTTATAAGAATGCGTGGCAGTCTCCTTTTTTCTTGAGACGTCCTATCAGACGTATATATAGCAAAAAGCCGTTTGCAAAGTATTTTTGCAAACGGCTTTTGTATGTCGAATAATATTTAGGAAGATAACTTCCGGCAGTACCTTATTACACTTCCCTACGCAAAAAAGCTCGGGCGTTGTAAAATACCGGGCTCCCAACTTGAATCTCTACGGCGTAATGCACGAACTACGTTCATAACTTCATTGTGTCTATCCCGTTGATCCTCGATCGGGTCCATGCTGTGGAAATATTGTCCAATCATTTCCCACTCGAACAAATCGGTTTTCTCATCATATATACCAATCGGGATACGGAATTCGTCGGTCATCATATTGGCCATCACCTTCTGAGATTCTTCCTGAGAAGAACAACCAATGTGCTGATATTGACCATTTACGGTATACAATACCGAATATCGATTCATTCCGTAATCAACATTTTGATCAGAACCGGACTGATCACTATGATTTGATTCTTGATGACTCCCTTCCAACAAATTAGCACCCATTGGAGCAGATGGACGAGCTAGTGCTTCAAAAACCTCCGAACATCTATTGGTATATTCTGAAACCAATTCTTCAATTGAACTCCTTAAATCTGTTAAAGGAGATTTCTTAATGTCTTTTTGTATCTGTGTCATAATCTATTTCCAATTTATCGACTTAGTGCTTTCTCAGTATGGTTTTAAGAAATCCTAATAGCTAACCTCACTCAATATTAATATAATACAACACCCAATAAGCTACTCGTCCTTCCAACACCCGCTAAAAAATCACCAATCTTTATTCACTGTCTCTTTAAAAAGTTATGTGTATATGGTTTCTACTCTATTCTTTTAAAAATATTTTTTTTACTACACTATCTCAAACAAACACTGTATATCAATAGTTTACAAAACAAACACATAATTTCATCATCTCAAAAAAATCTTTATACAGTTAAGAGAATAATCAATATAATACAATTATACCTACACTATAAACTAAACCTCCGAAATCCCTTCATGAACATGTTTGAGATATATTTTATCCTGTTTTCAATATCTTATACCGAAATTATTACACACAACCATTTTTTATACTAAAATCACACCAGCTTACGCTCTCCGGTGATATTATCCTATTCTTGACTCAGAATTTCCATATCTATAATCTTTAAACTAATTTTATAGTTATAAAAAAATCAAAAAACAGTAGCTTTACCCGCTTTATGACAAACCGCTACATGGGCATCATCAGATTTTTGCTAACTACATTGTTTTCAGTAGTCTTATTGGTATCAGCTACGGCTCAAAATAAAATCTTTACCGGACGTGTGGTCGATGCGGCGAACAATCTTCCGCTGGAATTTGTGACCATATTCGTCACCAATACCACCATAGGCACTACAACAGACGAGAAGGGCCGTTTTTCCATTTCTCTTCCCACCGGCCGACATGAAATTGTAGTTTCTATGGTTGGGTATGGCCCCATTTTATATCCGGTGGATGTTTCAGCCACAGAGAAGATTTCGCCTATTCCGGTTGTATTTAAACTCGCTCAAACCGAAACAGAATTATCCGCGGTGTCCGTAAAAGCCAAGCGAGATCAATCCTGGTATGACAATCTGGAAGTTTTCAAGAACAACTTCCTGGGTCGTAGTGTGGTGGCTTCCCAGTGTAAACTAGTCAACCCTGAAAGCTTAATCATTGTTTTTGATCCAACACAGAGTACTTTATCGGTTAAATCAAAAGATTTTATGGTCATTGAAAATACCGCGCTTGGCTATAAGCTTTCATACCTTTTGGTAGATTTCACCTATGATTTCAAGGAAAAATATGTGAGTTACCTGGGTTATCCTCGTTTTGAGCCGATGAAGGGCAGCAAGGCCAAAGAAAAACGATGGGCTAAAAACCGACTCAAAGCCTATAATGGCTCTGTCATGCATTTCAATAGGGTTTTGAGGGAGCAACAATTAGAAAAAAACGGATTCAATTTGCGCAGATTGATTCGTTTACCTAACCCCAACCGCCCCACCGAGGAACAATTTGAGGAAGCCCGCAGACAGCTAGATGCCCTCGGTAGTAATGTGATATTAACAGAAGATCATCCTCTAAACAAGATTCTTGCAAAAAGCAGTTTACCCAAAATAATCGAAAAACTGGACACCACCCGCGTTCCATATGCTGGCTATATAACTGAACAAGGCGGAGAAGTCAGTTTATCTTTCGACGGTTATTTTCAAATTGTTTATACCGGTGAAAAAGAAGAAGTTGGTTATGTTGCCTCCACCAATCCATTTAAACAGCGTCAACCTACTTTTCAGACCTCGGTGATTTCTATGAAAGAAAAACCTATTGTTCTTGACAAGTCCGGAAGTACATCCAATCCACTTGCTTTAATTGTAGAGGATTATTGGAGTTGGGAAAAGGTGGGTGATATGTTGCCGCTGGACTATATCCCTCCTCAGCAATGAGAAATTGCATTTAATGTATCAATAAGCTTGAATTAACTGTTTGTGAATCCGTATTACACTGTTTTTTAATGAAGCGTCCACAGCGGTTTCGCAAGCCAAGACCTTAATTCCATTGATAGTCACGTCGCAGGTGCCACAGCTACCCATTCCACAGCACAACCCAAAATCAGCGAGGTTGAATCGGTCAACAATCAGCGTCATTAATGACTGGTATTGTCCCCATGATATTTCAACGACGAATTGCTGGGACTCAATGATGATCGTAAAACGAATGATTGCAGGTTCCATATTACGAGCTTTTACCCTACCAAACTCCTTCGCAACGTAGCATCTTCAAAATGAACTTGTAGCCATATGTATAGCGCTTATTTCTCCTCAAAAAGCTTTATGGTATAATCGAGCAAAGTAATGTTACCCTCTTTTCCATGCCCTGGAATCTTATATCTCGCGTAACGCAAATCCATTCA
>CALGRQ010000025.1 GCA_937880795.1 uncultured Dyadobacter sp.
TTTAAAAAATAGGTTTTCCTTTCCTTTTTCTGTATTGCGGCTCGTGCCTAATACCAGTGCAACGTCGTTGCTGGGCAAGTTTTCGATGGAAAAGAAATTGTAAGGACGTGTATAGTAAACTACCCACAGATTGCAGAGCAATATGAAAACCAAGCTGACAAATGCTAATACAATGATAGCCTTAATCAAATTTTTCACTTCTGAAATTGAGGATAGTCTGGTTACCTAACAGTCCATTATGGCTGTGGGTTTCGTTTTATGCTTATTTCTTCTTGCTGATACGCTGTTTTATGAATATGCTTCCGGGAAAACTATAAATTTCCGGAAGCATATTTTACGCAGCGTGTTTATTCAAACAGGCCTAGTTGACTTTTAGGGTCAGTAGACTTTTTCGGAGCTTTTTTCGGTTTGACTTTGGTCTCCTCGGCAGGCTCTGTCTCCACGTTCTCCGTCTCATCTGCTGTTGGTTGAGCCGCATCTACGGCGGTGTCGTCAGTTGCAACAGTTTCTGAAGAAGTATTATTGGCGTCACTTTCTACTGATGCGGCCTCTTCTATATTCGGTTCATCAAGTTCGGCTGATGGTTCATCAGCGGTTGGCGATGCCTCTTCCTCTTCGGGTTGTTCTGGTAGAGGATCTAGCCAGCGTATTTCTTTAAACTTGTCGTAAGGAAGCTTGTTACCAATTGCTTTCCAGCCTCTAACATCTACCAGGTCTTCAATCAGATATTCATGACTGCTTTTATCTGATGTGGCTGTTTTCGGAAGTAGAATCTCTAAACGAGGATGCTTGTCCGAGCTAGCTAGGAGTAACTTGCTATTTTTGAAATCGCTGATGAATAAGAATTTCTTATCCAGAGATGTGGTTTCGATATGGAAGCGCTTGATGAAATGATGCTTTTGTCCACCATCATAATATATAGCACTTATGGCTAATTTCGGACTGAATTTCTTAACCAGCATCACCTCATTAGAAACATAATGATTGGTGAGGTCGAAGTTGGTAAGCTCGTAGGTTCCGTCTTTATATACGACCAATATACTATCAGTAGGTCCAAAGTTACCCAGGTATTCACCACGCTCGTCGCGGTTGAGTCGTCCTAAAATAGGATCGAACCACATATCCACGCCACCCAGCGTAGATCGTCCGGCTTGTTTCATGGTTAGTTTTCTGACGGGATATTTCGTCAGAATGTTCCCCATGGCACTTCGGTTTTTAATCAATAGGTCGGCGAAGTTGTAGTCAAACTGCTTCACTTTTGCTTTACTTTGCGCTTGCAGATTGATGGTGATAATCTCGGCCTCGCCATTGTCGTTGGCTGTAAAGTATGTGATTTTGGACTTTGGGGTTCCTTGCGTCAGGTCATATTCACGGTCGCGTGTTACGGCAGTTATCTGGCAACGTTTGATATAGGAAATACCTGTTTTACCATCCACATACACCAGGTTATAGACTTTGCGCTCATCGTTTTTCACGAAAACCGCGCAATGAATAATGTCCTTGCCTACAAAAACCTTATCCTGAGCCTTTACCACAACGCATTTACCGTCAGCTTTGAAAACAATAATGTCATCAATATCCGAGCAGTCCATTACGTACTCGTCCTTCTTCAACCCATAACCCACAAAACCTTCGGATCGGTTTACATATAGCTTTTGGTTGTTGGCCGCTACAATGTTGGCCGCAATTTGGTTGAAGGCACGTATTTCGGTCCGGCGCTCTCTTCCTTTTCCGTATTTCTTCAACAGGTCTCGGAAATACTCAATGGCAAAGCGGGTGATATTAGCCAGGTTATCTTCCGTTTCGGCAAGTTCATCCTGCCATTTGCGCATCAATTCATCGGCTTTATAGCCATCATATTTAGAGATTCGCTTAATGCGTATTTCGGTGAGTGCAATAATATCCTCATCCGTAATTTCTCTGTAAAACTGAGGTTTGAATGGGTCGAGTCCGCGGTCAATGGTGCGGATTACATCTTCAAAGGTTTCACATTCTTCAATATCTCGATATATACGGTTCTCGATAAATATTTTTTCAAGTGAGCCGTACAGGATTTTTTCCAGCAACGCCAGCTTTTTGATCTCCAATTCACGTTGAAGAAGGTCTACCGTTTGCTGGGTATTGTATTTCAGGATTTCGGTAACACCTACAAAATGAGGCTTGTCCTCAATGATGATGCAGGCATTAGGTGATATGGAAACCTCACACTCGGTAAAGGCATATAGGGCATCCATGGTAATATCGGGAGAAACTCCTGGTGCCAAATGCACTTGTATTTCCACATCGGCAGCCGTGTTATCCACTACCTTGCGGATTTTTATCTTGCCACCATCATTGGCCTTTACAATGGATTCTATGAGTGATGTTGTGGTGGTTCCAAAGGGTATATCCCGGATTACCAACATCTTTTTGTCCTCTTCTTCTATTTTAGCGCGCACACGCACTTTCCCACCCCGTTGCCCGTCGTTGTAGTTAGATATATCGATTTGACCACCTGTTAAGAAATCAGGATAAATCACAACATCTTTCCCTTGTAGAATCTGAACGGACGCTTCAAGTAGTTCACAAAAATTGTGCGGGAGAATTTTTGTAGATAAACCTACGGCAATACCCTCAACACCCAGCGACAAGAGTAGTGGGAATTTAACAGGAAGTGTTACCGGTTCTTTCTTACGCCCATCATACGATAGTTGCCATTCGGTGGTATTGTCATTGAAAACAATTTCCTTGGCAAACTTGGAAAGCCGTACTTCGATATAACGTCCGGCAGCGGCACCATCACCCGTTCGGATATCTCCCCAGTTACCCTGGGTATCGAATAACAATTCTTTTTGTCCGATGTTGATAATGGCATCATAAATAGATGCATCTCCGTGTGGGTGAAACTGCATTGACGATCCCACCACGTTGGCTACTTTATTGAAGCGACCATCATCCATTTCATTGAGAGCATGCAAAATGCGCCGTTGTACAGGCTTTAAGCCGTCTTCGATGGCGGGTACGGCACGTTCCAAGATTACATAGGAGGCATAGTCAAGAAACCAACTTTCGTATAAACCCGAAATGGGCAGTTTTTCATGAAGTTCGCTGTCTTCTGCTTCGGGTGCAGATCCGTTTTCGTTCATAAATGAAGGATGAACCAGGGGTTAAATATTCTGTAAACGTTTATCTATATTGTTACTTACCGGCTTCAAAGGAGAATCAACAGATTAGAAAATCGTGGAATCAGATGGATGAGTTCCGGAAGATTCAATTTATAATATCGCTAATATAGCAAATTTAGCGCTCATTTTGATTTTTTGTACCTTCGGGAGTACTGTTAATGACGGTCAAGAGTTCGCTGATCATCATGGCAGTGGCTCCCCATATTTTATAACCATTGATATCGTAATGAGGTGCATGAATTTGCTCTCCCCGAATATTAATGGAACTTGAACCCACGATACTGTCATCGGATATTTCTGTCAGTTTTACTTCAAATATATCTTCCACTTCACGTGCATCGGGATAAAAATCCGGACGGTATGGGATGGTTGCAACAACCGGTAAAACATAAAAATTACTAGGAGGGATAAAAATCTCCGTCAAGCAACCCAGTATTTGCACATCCGTAAGGCGTAAGCCAATTTCCTCCTGTGCTTCGCGTAATGCAGTTCTCATCAGGTTTTCGTCCTCGGGTTCATATCTGCCACCTGGAAAAGCAACCTGTCCCGAATGAACACCATCATAGGCGGGTCTTAAAATCAATGGAAAAAATATTTCTCCATCATGCTCATAAAACAAAATGAGTACCGCACTTTTTCTGGTTCGGTTGTTTGGTTTGGTGGTAAGTCTCAGTTTAGAGGTAGCCTGCATAATCTGATGCGCTGCTTCACCAGGAAGCGGATATTCCAGATTATTGATCAATTTTTTGGTAAACAATGAAAATGATCCAACTGAGCCCATAGAAACTTGGATTAAAAATAGATGTACGCTCCGTCCCCAACAAATATACAACATCTTTAATGATATTAAAAATATCATTAAAGATGTCTATTTTGATACTGTTGATTACATATTGAAGCGAATGGTGTCCTGCAAATTACACAACCGCGTACAACTTAGCAAGTTGCTCCGCACAACGCTCACCGTCCATCGCTGCCGACATAATGCCACCCGCATACCCGGCACCTTCACCGCAAGGAAATAAGCCTTTCACCACAGGGTGTTCACAGGTATCACGGTCGCGAGGGATGCGTACAGGGGATGATGTACGGCTTTCGACCCCAATTAATTGAGCGTCCCAGGATAAATAGCCCTTCATTTTTCTCCCAAAATCAGATAGTCCATCCCTAAGCGGTTGCGCTATATTGGGAGGTAAAACCTGATGTAAGTCAACGGATTGAAGTCCCGGTTGGTAGGAGGTTTCTCTTAGCTCGGCAGAGGTTTTCATGCGTATAAAATCATTAACCAGCTGAGCAGGGGCCGTTTGTGTTGCTCCGGCCAGATCGCAAGCTCTTTGTTCGATCTCCTTTTGAAATTCCAGTCCAGCCAAAGGGCCAAAATCTTTATAGGGAGCAATATCACTTTCTTCCACAGAAACGACAATCCCGGAATTTGCATAAGGGGAATCTCTACGGGATGGCGACATGCCATTCACGACCACTTCACCAGGTGCCGTTGCTGCGGGTACTATAAAGCCACCGGGGCACATACAGAACGAAAAAACACCTCGTTGGACACCTTGATAGCGGGTTTGTGTAACCAAACTATATGATGCAGCAGGCAGGTAAGGTCCACGGTTTACATCGCAATGGTATTGAATTTTATCAATTACTTGTTGCGGATGTTCGATACGGACACCGAGGGCAAATGATTTGCTTTCGATGAGGATATTTTTGTCGTTGAGTAACTCGTAAATATCCCTGGCCGAGTGTCCGGTCGCGAGAATAACACCAAGACCGATATATTCTTTGTTATCGTTGGTAACCACGCCTTTTAATACATTTCCTTCCACCAGAAGGTCTGTCACTTTGGTATCGAAGTGGATTTCACCGCCGGCTTTTAAAATACTCTCACGCATGTTAGCCACCACAACGGGTAGCTTATTGGTACCTATATGTGGATGTGTGTCAATCAGGATTTGTTCGGTGGCGCCGTGGCCCACAAAAATTTCCAGCACCCGCCGAATGTCGCCGCGTTTATTGGAGCGGGTATATAGTTTTCCGTCGGAGTAAGTTCCTGCCCCACCTTCACCAAAACAATAGTTCGACTCCGGGTTTACCACGTGTTCTTTATTGATAGCAGCCAGATCGCGACGTCTTGTACGGACATCGGTACCTCTCTCAAAAAGAATAGGTTTAATGCCCAGTTCAAT
>CALGRQ010000026.1 GCA_937880795.1 uncultured Dyadobacter sp.
ACTTTTTCGGTAATTATTCTGATCAGGGATTTCAGCGCAAGGCACTGGTTATTGTAGATGAAGGTTTTGCCAGCAAGCATCCTTCCTTAACAGGTGATATACAATCTTACTTTTCCAATGCTGTGCAGCACATCAGTTTGGCTCCGGATATCATTCTGGTTCCGGGTGGCGAAGCAGCCAAGAACGATCCTGCTCTCTTTGAAAAACTGTGCCAGGCAGTAGATATATATGGTATAGACCGTCATTCTTTCGTGATTGGTATTGGCGGTGGAGCCGTATTGGATTTGGTAGGTTATGCAGCCGCTGTTTCACACAGAGGCATAAAATTGATCCGGATTCCAACAACAGTTCTTTCTCAAAACGACTCTGGTGTTGGGGTTAAGAATGGCATCAACTTTCATGGCAAGAAAAACTTCTTGGGCACCTTCGCTCCTGCGGTTGCCGTTTTCAACGATCTCACCTACCTACGCACCCTCGATGAACGCGATTGGCGTGGCGGTATTTCCGAAGCCATTAAAGTAGCATTAATTAAAGATGCTTCTTTCTTTGAGTGGATGGAGCAAAACGCAACCAAGCTCGTTAATCGGGATGAGCCTGCTATGGCTTACCTCATCCACCGATGCGCAGAAATGCACACGGAACATATTGCAGGTGGAGACCCATTTGAATTCGGATCTTCCCGACCATTAGATTTTGGTCACTGGGCTGCACATAAACTTGAATATTTAACTGGATTTGAAGTAAGACATGGTGAAGCCGTAGCCATAGGAATAGCGCTCGACTGCGTGTATGCAACCAAAATAGGTATGTTGGCGGAGTCTGACCTATACCGGATTCTTGACTTGCTCACCAAACTCGGCTTTGACCTATATCATCCGAAACTAGCCGAAAACAACAAAATCAATTTAAGAAACGGTTTACAGGAATTCCGTGAACATTTGGGAGGACGTCTCACCATCATGCTTCTTGAGAAAATTGGGAAGGGTGTTGAAGTCCATGAGCTAGATGCGGATGTGATTGCAACAGCAGTGGATTATCTGGAAAGTGCGACACTTGCCACCACAGATTCTAAACTTGCCTAATCACGATTTCGAGCCCTAAATCCCCATTGCATACAGAGTCATGCTAACGCCATACGGACACCTTACTTATTGTAGCAACATTCATCCTGGTGAAAAATGGGATGACCATTTTGAAACACTAAAAGCTAATCTGCCCTATATCAAGGAAGAACTTTCTCCTGACCAGCCTTTTGGTCTTGGACTTCGCATTGCCAACGAGGCCTCGGTGGAATTAATGAAACCCGAAAAGCTGGCTGCATTCAAGAACTGGCTCACGGAACAGGATATATATGTCTTCGTTATAAATGGCTTTCCTTACGGAGGTTTTCATAACACGGTAGTTAAAGGCGATGTACATACACCCGACTGGACGACACAAGACCGATTAGACTATACAATTCGGCTTTTCAGAATATTAGCCGATTTACTTCCCGAAGGCATGGAAGGTGGCGTATCCACTCCACCACTATCGTATAGACTCTGGTGGAAATCATCGGCTCAAAAGCAAGATGCAACAGTGTCTGCTACACAAAACATATTGCCTCTATTGGAAGAGTTGATCCGTATCCAAATGGAGACGGGTACTATCCTTCATTTGGATATAGAACCAGAACCAGATGGTATCCTGGATAATGTGGCTGATTTTGTGAATTGGTATCGGGATATACTGTTACCAACTGCTAGTACCCATTTAATTGAAAAATACAAGTATAGCAGCGACGAGGCTCGGGAGACCATCCTAACGCATATACAGCTTTGTTACGACATTTGTCATGCTGCGGTAGCCTACGAAGAACCCGAGCAAATTATGGCGTCTTTAACAGAACTTGGGATTCGTGTTGGCCGTATTCAAATCAGCTCAGCGCTAAAAATTGATTTCTCAACCAATACAGCCATTAAGAAAAAAGCGATTCAATCGTTTAACGAACCGGTATATCTGCACCAGGTTGTAACCCGAAATGCGGATGGATCTAAAAACCATTTTCCGGACTTGCCCGAAGCCTTAGCAGGCTGGAAAGAGAACCAGGAAGAATGGCGTATTCACTTCCATGTCCCGTTGTTTGTTTCGACCTACGGTGCCTTAGATTCTACACAGAACGAAATCGTTAAAACATTGGCTCTCCACAAAAAACAACCGTTTTCCACATTTCTGGAAGTAGAGACTTATACATGGGGCGTATTGCCAGAAGATATGCAAAAGCCAATCGGTGAATCCATCGTGCGAGAATTGGAATGGGTACAAAAAACATTGAACGCCCCTTCCCTATTATAAATAAGCGATTATGAATAAAACAGTTGTTATAGATATTGTAGGCCTAAGTGCAAATTTAATTGGTGAGCATACTCCGTTTCTTCAAGCCTATTTAAAGAAAAAGCATTTAACGGCTATCAAACCGGTATTACCGGCCGTAACAACCACTTCTCAGAGTACCTACGTGACTGGAAAATGGCCTAGCGAACATGGCATTGTGGGTAATGGATGGTACGATCGGGAAGATTCTGAAATTAAATTCTGGAAGCAATCCAATAAACTGGTTCAGGGTGATAAAATTTGGGATGCTGCAAAAAAACTAGATCCAAATTTCACGTGTTCTAAAATGTTTTGGTGGTATAACATGTATTCCACTGCCGACTTTTCGGTAACACCGCGGCCACAATACCATGCAGACGGTGTTAAAGCACCTGATTGTTACGCCTACCCTCCTGAGCTTAGGGACGAATTACAGAAAGATCTTGGACAGTTCCCTTTATTCAATTTCTGGGGCCCAAATGCCAACATCAAGTCTTCTAAATGGATTGCGGATGCATCTATGTGGGTGGATAACAAGCACAATCCTACGTTGACCTTGATATACCTTCCGCATCTGGATTATTGCTTGCAAAAATTTGGTCCTGATTTCTCCAAAATATCTGTTGAGCTAGGCGAAATCGATAAACTGGTGGAGGAGCTCGTTCAATTTTATGAGGCAAAAAACGCCAAAATCATTCTATTGTCCGAATACGGAATAAACCCGGTTCACAACCCTATCCACATCAATCGTATTCTACGGCAGGAAGGACTTATCTCTGTTCGTACAGAACGCTGGTATGAGCTCTTGGATGCCGGGGCTTCTAAAGCCTTTGCTTCGTCCGACCATCAAATTGCCCATGTATACCTGAACGATCCAACGGTAAAAGATAAGGTCAAAAAATTACTTGCGACAACACCGGGTATAGAAATGGTTTTGGATAAGGAAGAGCAAAAGGCTTATAACCTGGACCATGCCCGATCTGGAGACCTTGTAGCTGTATCAAAACCGGATAGCTGGTTTACTTATTATTATTGGCTGGATGACGCCAAAGCACCCGACTACGCGCATTTGGTTGACATCCACCGTAAACCTGGTTATGATCCTGTGGAAATGTTTATGGACCCTAAAAATCCATTCATTAAGCTGCGTGCGGGATATAAGTTAGCACGTAAACTACTCGGTTTCCGTTATCTAATGGACGTCATTCCATTGGATGCCACACTTGTGAAAGGTTCACATGGAGGTATCAGTGCGGCAAAAGAATATTATCCAATATGTATTACCGATCATCCACTGCGTGAAGGAGAAATCGAGAGTACGGATGTATACAATGTAATCTGGAATCACCTGATTCAAAGTAAATAACAAAATAAGATCCTGTTCGTAACGTTGATTTTTCAAAAACGACAATGTTATGAACAGGATAATCACTCAACTCGCAAGTCCCTGGGTTTTCTTTGCCATTCTTTCGGGATGCTCTGCCAGCAAAGAAAAGAATCCTCCCATTGATCCATCCAAAAAAATTGAGAGCCAGGAAGCGTTCCCTGCGTTAACATTCCAGTCTCCTGTTGATATACAAACACCCCCAGACGGCTCCAAACGTATGTTTGTAGTCGAGCAGGCCGGCACCATTCGCGTCTTTCAAAATTCAAAAGACATCACTTCAGCCTATACGTTTCTCGATATTAAAAATAAGGTAACCTCCGGCGGTGAGCGTGGTCTTTTAGGAATGGCCTTTCACCCCGACTATAAAACCAATGGCTATTTTTATGTGAACTATACCGCCGGAAACCCTTTAATGAGCGTTATAGCCCGCTACCAGGCTGAGACGCCCTCAGGCAATACGGCCTCAGTCAACGAAACAGTTTTGCTCACATTTGCACAACCCTTCGATAACCACAATGGAGGATCCCTCCAATTTGGAATGGATGGTTTCCTGTATATAGCCGTAGGTGATGGCGGAAGCGGCGGTGATCCTAACAACTATGCTCAAAACAAAAAAAGCCTCCTAGGTAAGATTCTGCGCATCGATGTAAATAGTAGCGGTAAGGGAAATTATGGTATTCCTGTCGATAATCCTTTCGCCAGGAATAATAAGGGTAGCTTGGAAGAAATATTTGCATATGGACTGCGGAATCCCTGGAAAATGAGTTTTGATGATAAAAACAATCAACTTTTTGTAGCCGATGTGGGGCAAAACAAACGAGAAGAGATTAACCTGATTACAAAAGGAGGAAATTACGGATGGCGGATCAAGGAAGGTATAGACTGCTATAACCCCACTACCAACTGTGATGCAACGGGTCTTACTGAACCGATTCATGACTACGATCAAAACCAGGGCGATCGATCCATTACTGGTGGCTATGTGTATCGTGGAGAGGCGGTAAAGGAATTACTTGGAAAGTATATTTATGGAGACTTTGCCAGTGGGCGTATATGGGCATTGGAAATAGAAAATAACCGGAAGAAAAACAACACACTGCTTCTCGAAGATCAGGGAGCCATATCCACATTTGGTAGGGACGAGAACGGCGAAGTCTATTTTGCCAACCTACGTTCAGGAAAAATCTACAAGTTTGCCCTCCAATAACTTACCTGGTCAACCATTGCGCCTAAAACAATGGTTTTCATTTTGATAAAATGTTTAATGGCCAGCTGTGCGATACGGAGATAGGTTTCATTTTGGTTACCGATAACCCGAAGGTAACTCCTATTGTATGGCATATACGCCCTGAGTAAGTTTGGTGAACGATAGCAAAACATGTTATTCCAACAAACAGAACTCCGAGTAGGAGCTATTTTAAAAACTGATCAATCATGAAGTCGACCATACTCATTGCCCAAACTTACGGTCCCGCTCAGGTACTTGAATTTTATACCCAGGAACTACCACCACTTGCTACCGGCATGGCAAGAATACAAGTGAAATACGCGGGAATAAATCCCATAGATGCCAGAAGAATGACTGGAGAGTTTCGCCATGGTGCGATGCCCCAAACCTTTGGTACCGAATTCGCAGGAACCATTGTAGATATACATCCTGGTACCGTATGGGCCATCGGCGATGAAGTACTCGGCTCCGGTGGTGCTTTCACGCATGCCACTGTTATTGATGTACCAGTAGGAAACCTGGTAGCCCGTCCTCAAAATATTGATTGGGCGATAGCCGGCACCATTGCAGGCGTTGCACAAACTGCCATGACCATCTTGGACGAAATAGGTGAGGTAAAGTCCCTTCTCATTCATGGAGCATCCGGAGGAGTTGGGTCTATCACCATTCAATTGGCAAAAGAACGAGGTATAAATGTGGTAGCTACCGCATCAGAAAAAAATCAGGATTATCTCAAAAGTCTGGGCGCCGTAGCAGTTCCATATGGACCTGGATTGGTAGATCGATTAAAGGCCGTTCACCCGCAGCCCTTTGACGCCTCTGTGGATATGTCCGGAACCGAAGAAGCTACACAAGCTTCACTACTTACGGTAAAACCTTCGGGTATTATTAGCAGTATAGCGGGTAAGCCGGTATCATCATCACGCGTTAAGGCAATCTGGGTAAAGCGAAATCCCTCTAACCTTAAATATGTTGTAGATGGAATCGCTTCCGGAAAATTTAGTTGGGAAGTGGATCAGGTATTCTCCTTCAAAGATGCAGCCAAGGCCTATTCGTATATTTTGGAAGGGCACACCAAAGGGAAAAATGCCTTGGCATTTGACGAATAATGTAAAAAGTGAGAAGTGAAAAGACCTGGCATCCACATGTCACTTTTTACTTCTCACTTTTCACACACACACTGTTTTCTATCAAATAAACTCCGCTACCGCAAAGCCTATCATAACCAGACATAGTATAACCTTCATCACAATTCCGGTAATAAACCCAACAAAGGAACCAAATGCCGACTTCAATGCACTTTTGGTTTGTGTACCTCCAATAAGTTCCCCGATAAATGCTCCCAGAAAAGTACCGATAAATATACCAATGGCCGGTATCACAAAGAATCCGACTAGCAGTCCTAAGGTAGCTCCAATGGCGCCGTATTTGGTGCCACCAAACTTTTTAGTACCCCAAATGGGTATATAGTAATCCAGTACTGCAATTACAGCAGTTATAAATCCAAGGCTGATCAGAACTGTATTACTAAACTCCGCATACGAGCTCATGTGCAGAAAAATAAGCCCTGCAAAACTCAATGGCGGGCCCGGAAGCGGCAACACCGCACCGGCTAATCCGGTCAGTAAACAGGCAACTCCTGCGATCAGTAATAAAATGTCCATTCTATCTAAGTTAAATTACTTTTGAATTAACAAAAAAACCTATAGTCGTCCTATCTTTGCCGAAAATAACAAAGTGAAAAACAGTTTACTGGTATAGGTTCTGTCATTCAATCATTCAAAATTACAAAATGTCTAAAGTTCTTATTATTGGTGCCGGAGGTGTTGGAAGCGTTGTAGCACATAAGTGCGCACTCAACAGCAATGTCTTTACCCAAATTATGCTGGCCAGCCGTACCAAGGCCAAGTGTGACAAAATAGCTGCTGAAATTAAGGAAATGCACGGGGTTAGTATCGAAACCGCACAGGTGGATGCTGATATAGTCGCCGAAACAGTTATGCTTATCAAAAGATTTCAACCGAAACTTTTGATCAACGTAGCCCTTCCTTATCAGGATCTTACTTTAATGGAAGCCTGTCTTGAAACGGGTGTACATTACCTGGATACAGCAAACTATGAACCAAAAGATGTTGCCAAATTTGAATATAGCTGGCAATGGGCTTACCAGGAGCGCTTCAAGGAAGCAGGACTAATGGCTTTGTTGGGTTGCGGATTTGACCCGGGTGTAACCCAGGTATATACTGCCTATGCCAACAAACATCACTTTGATGAAATGCACTATCTGGATATTATCGACTGCAATGCAGGAGACCATGGTAAAGCATTCGCTACCAATTTCAACCCTGAAATTAACATTCGTGAGATTACACAGCCGGGTCGTTATTGGGAAAATGGAGAATGGGTAGAAATTCCGGCGATGTCGATTCACAAGCCTATCGATTATCCGGGAATAGGACCAAAGGAAAGCTATGTTCTTTACCACGAAGAATTGGAATCTTTGGTTAAAAACTTCCCAACACTGAAACGTGCTCGTTTCTGGATGACTTTTGGCCAAGCTTATATTACCCACTTGAACGTACTTGAAAACGTGGGTATGACCAGCATTAAACCGATCAAATTCCAGGGTATGGATATCGTACCGCTCGAATTCTTGAAAGCTGTACTTCCTGCACCAGATTCTTTGGGAGAAAATTATTCAGGCCAAACTTCCATTGGTTGCCAGATTAAAGGAATTAAAGAAGGTGAAGATAAAACTTACTACGTTTGGAACAACTGCGACCACGCAGCGTGCTACCGGGAGGTACGTGCACAAGCGGTAAGTTATACAACAGGTGTACCTGCCATGATTGGTGCCATGTTGATGTTGACCAACGAAGAATGGTTGAAGCCAGGCGTATTCAATGTAGAAGAGCTGAATCCAGATCCTTTCATGGATTTATTGAATCAGCATGGTTTGCCTTGGAACGAACTCGTGAACGTTGAATTACCTCACGAATATCCGGCTTAATATATAACAGCATTTTAAAAAGCCTGTTCGCTCCAATGGAGCAACAGGCTTTTTTCATTTTAGGCTTTTGAGCGCTCCTCAATAAACCTCAAAATCTGTTCCTTTTCACTCGGATGAAACCAGTTAAAGTCTCCTTGATGCCTAAACCATGTGAGCTGGCGCTTTGCATATCGCCTTGAATTCTGCTTCAACAATCGAACCATTTCCTTTTCGCTATATAAGCCATCCAAGAATCCATAGACCTCCTTATAACCTACTGTCTGTAACGCATGCTGATTTCTAAATGGTGTAAGTTCCTTAGCCTCATCCACCAACCCTTGCTCCAACATTTGATCCATACGCAGATCAATTCTTTGGTACAGTTCTGCACGATCCCTATCCAGCGCCAGGAGTATCTGATGAAATGGTCGCTTGTTCAGATCCTTTTGCTGAAAGCTTGAAATTGGGGTTCCAGTGGTATGAAACACTTCCAATGCCCTTACTACCCTTTGTGGATTTACAAACTCGCTGGAAGCCGCAAAAACCGGGTCTATATCCATAATTTCCTGCTGTAAGACTCCAAGGCCCTCCTCTGTAAGTCGCTTCGTTAATGCCTCCCGCAAGCCAGGAGATGGCTGAGGTAACAGATCAAGTCCCTCCGTCACTGCTTTGATGTAAAATCCTGATCCACCAGTTAGTATAACACGATCGTATTTGCTGAATAATTCATCCAACAGCTTTAACACGTCCCGCTCAAAATCCCCAGCGCTATATACTTCCGAAATAGAATGGGAATTGATAAAATAATGCTGCACCTGTGCCAACTCCGAAGCATCTGGTTTAGCCGTACCAATATTCAATTCCCTAAAGAATTGCCTTGAATCCGCAGAGATGATAACCGTATTTAAAGCCTTAGCCAACTGTATAGAAAGTTCCGTTTTGCCCACTGCCGTAGGCCCTGCCAGCACAATCAGGTATTTTTCTTTACTATTTGGCATTCTCCCCTTTTTATATGAATTTTAATCAAATACAAATGTAAACATCATGGATAGCAACACACTACTTTTTTTCCTTTTCTCTCTATTCATTGGGGCTTTACTTGGAGCAGGAGCTTATTTTTTCCTATCCAAAGGAAAATCTGTAAAATCGACCACAACCACAGAATCAACAGTATTAGTAGAAAGAATAGAAAAGGTTTTCAAGGTTGTGATGGCCGAAGGCTATTTCACAGAAATTTACAACTATCAGAACGACAAAAGCATTTGGAACCTGATCAAGGATAAGAAAAAGGCCTTGCTTATAGCCAAAGCCAAAGTATTGGTTGGGTACGATTTCAGCAAAATGCGTTATCATATATCGGAAACCGATAAGCAAATGATCGTGGACTTTTTCCCGGAACCTGAGGTTCTATCGATGGACACCGATTATAAGTTTTACGATATAGAGCAAGGATGGCTTAATCGGTTTCAAACCGATGATTATACCAGCATACTCAATGAAGCCAAACAAACCATGAACGAGAAGGCACTTCAAAGTGACTTACCACGCATTGCCACAAATCAAGTTCAACTCATGATGTTCCAACTTGCCGCAACCATGAATTGGAAAATTGATATGCAACTTCCCGAAGGCAATAAAAAGGAATTGGAAGAATTCAGCACTTACCGCCCCACAGATGCGGGTGTAGATTCTTTGAAGTGGAAGTCAGAATAAAAAATTTTATGTATTTTGTGCAATAATGACGAAACGGTTCGTCACTCTTCAAGTCAGTTGCGTATAGGCTCACTGGAAGTCATTCTATTCATTTACTAAACGTTTAACAACTATGTTCAAAAAACTATTATTCATGGCATGGATTGCCCTGATCGCATGCTCCATTGGCTGTAAAGGAACAGATGGCGAAGTAGGTCCAAAAGGTGATACAGGAGCCACGGGTCCTGCTGGTCCAGCCGGCCCTGCCGGAAAGGATGGAGAAAGTAGCGGAAGCGGCGCATTCGTTTTCACCAACGGCGCGGATACCACGGATGCGCCGCTTCCGCTACTTTCTCCAT
>CALGRQ010000027.1 GCA_937880795.1 uncultured Dyadobacter sp.
AGAAGCGGTACAGACTGCCTTCAGGATCGCTCGTGCCAAAACAGGACGAAAGAAGTTTTTGCGGTTTGAAGGACATTATCACGGCTGGATGGATAATGTTTGCTGGGGTATATCGACACCCTCTGCGGAAGCATTGGGAAGTCGCGAAAATCCAAATGTATTTCCCTGGACGAAGGGCTTACCGGAAGGGGTGGAGGATGAATTTATCATTTTACCGTGGAACGACATTGAGTTGGTGAGGAAAACGGTTGCGGAAAGGTTTGAGGAAATAGCTGCTATTATTACAGAGCCTGTGATGTGCAATAACGGGTGTATTGTACCTCGGGATGGTTTTTTACAAGGATTGAGAGATATCTGTACCCAATACGGTATAGCACTTATTTTTGACGAGGTCATTACGGGCTTCCGTCTTTCGTTGGGAGGTGCGCAGCAATATTTCAATATCACACCGGACTTGTCCATTTTTGCGAAAGCCATCGCCAGCGGTTATGCCATTAGTGCCATTGTCGGGAAGAGGGAATGGATGAAATTGATTGAAGATGCCACTGTGATTCACGCCGGAACAATGAATGCCAACAACCCGACAGTGGCAGCTGCATTGGCAACCATTTCGGTGTTGGAAAAGGAAAAACCACACCAACGTATGTTCGATCTGGGTAATAAATTGATCCAGGGCTTGAAACAGGCAGCTGCCGATACAGGTCATTCCTTGTTGGTGGAAGGCCCAGGACCTATGTTTTCGATCAGCTTTACGACTGTTGAAAAAAATTACGATTACCGGGATACATTATCGGCTGATAAAGCAAAGCTGGGTAGGTTCATCGCCGCCATGCACGACGAGGGAGTGCGTGTCATTGGAAGGGGCCTGTGGTATATCAGTGCAGTGCATACCGAGGAAGATATCGATCATGCTATTCATACCGCCCGTTTGGTTTTAGAAAAACTTAATTAAATATTGTATAGATGAGCTTTATAGCTGCTACCGAACGCATATTGCTGGCAGGAAATGGCAGACTGGCCTATAGTCTTGCCATTAATTTAGTTCGTGGTGGTAATAAGGTTGTACTGTTTTCCCAACATCGGGCAGAGGCTGAAAGGTACTTTGGTGTGTACAGAAAAGATTTCAGCCTGGGAGGTGAGGAGATTTTAGAGCACCAGGAGATTGAAATAGTCGAAACTTTGCCAGAGCAGGTGTATACCAAACTAGCCATCGCCATTACGGAAGAAGATGTTGAAGCTAAGATGCGTATGATTGAGGCGTTGGAGCTCAGACTAGCTCCGGACTGTCCTATTGCAATCAATTCAGAGACGATTTCCTTAGCCCTGTTGCAAAAACGATCAAGGTATGCAGACCGAATCTTTTTGGCGAATTGGGTAGAACCGGTGGATTCTAGCTTTTTTTTGGAAATAGTATCCAATGAAATTACGAACCGTATTCATGTAGAAAATTTTGAAAACAAAGCACGAATTCATTGGGGGAAGGATCCGTTTGTGATCGAGGGAAATACGGGAATTCGAACTCCGTTAATGGCTGCAATGGTACGCGAGGCATTGTATCTGGTTCAAAATGGCTACGCTTCTCCGGAAGATATTGATAGAACCTGCCGGAATGATCCGGGTTACTATTTGCCATTTGCTGGAAACTTGCGTTACATGGATCTCATGGGTACGAACGTATATGGAATGGTTATGAAAGAACTCAATCCGGAGCTTTCCACGTCAACAAAACCGGATGATTCCTTTCTGTCGATGCTGAAAAATGGAGAAGTTGGGATGCGGGCAGATAAAGGTTTTTATGAATATGGCCAGGGTGAAAGTGAACGATGGGAAAAGGTTTTAAGGAAATTTAGTCATCAGATTTATGAACTTATCGGGAAATATCCCTTCAACTACGAGCAAAAGAAGACTGATCTTTGACGCGCATCTGGACCTTTCCATGAATGCGATAGAATGGAATCGTGATTTAACCCGACCTTTGGAGGAGATCAGGCAGCGTGAAATGCACATGTCCGATAAAAACGACCGTGGAAAAGGAACGGTATGCTTACCCGAACTGCGTAAAGGACGAGTGGGGTTGGTTGTGGCCACGCAACTGGCGCGCTATACACCGTTTGGCAGTGCCTTGGCGGGTTGGAATTCTCCTCAGCAAGCCTGGGCCATGACCCAGGCGCAATTGATATGGTATCGTGAAATGGAACAGTTGGGTGAAATGATTCAGATCACGAATCTTGAACAGTTGGAAACACACTTGACTTTGTGGAGGGATGAATCGATTTCTGATGATGTCAAACCGATTGGGTATATCTTAAGTCTTGAGGGAGCCGATTCTCTGGTGGATGTCTCCTATTTACACAGAGCGCATGCCTATGGGTTGCGTGCATTAGGGCTTTCACATTTCGGACCGGGTAGGTATGCACCAGGCACCAAAAACGAAGGTTCGATAACGCCATTGGGATTCGAATTGATGAAGGAGATGGCAGGATTAAATATGATTTTGGATGTCACGCACCTAACAGATATAGGTTTCGACCAGGCGCTTGATCTATATGAAGGTCATATATGGGCAAGTCACCACAATGTTCGGAAGATTGTTCCCAATCAGCGACAGTTGAATGATAACCAGATAAAAAAACTCATTCAGCGCGGTGCTGTAATAGGAGGTATGCTCGATTGCTGGGCCATGGATATACGGTTTATTGATATGGTTTCTGACCCTTGGCAATTGGATATAAAATTGGAAAATCTGGTCGATCATTGGGATCATATTTGTCAAATTTCCGGTAATAGCGAGCATATTGCCATTGGTAGTGATCTGGATGGAATCTTTGGCATGGAGCAGTCGCCCTGGGATTTGAATTCTATTGCCGACCTTCAAAAATTTGAATCTATTTTGGATAAGCGAGGCTATTCCAGTTTAGATATTGATAATATTTTTAGTGAAAACTGGCTCCGGTTTTTAAGAAGAGCCTGGAAGTAATGTTTTGTACCAGCGTATAATTGTATGTATAAGTCTGATTTTTTGGCGGGAGCGGCACAGGTAAAGACCACACCCGCTTTGGGTACACGTATTAACGGCGATTTTGTAACGCATTATGCAAAATATGTGCATGATGATCTGTACGCTAAATGTCTGGTTTTTCAAAAGGGGGCAATATCCATTGCGATGGTAGTGGTGGATATCTGCATCATGCCGAAAAGTTTTATAGACGAAACCAAGCGTCAAATTGAGGTTGCTACGGGCATTCCGTACCGCCAAATTTTTATATCGAGTACGCATACACATGCAGCCGGTTCGGTTGCGGATGTGCATCTGGGTAGTATGGATCCTGCTTATGCCCAAAAACTTCCCGGACTTATCGTATCGTCGGTTCTGAACGCGATTCAGAATCTGGCACCTGCAAAAATAGCTTTTGGCTCGGTTCAGGCACCGGAACATCTGCGTTGTCGTCGTTACCGAATGACATCGGATTATACGCCTATCAATCCCGTAACAGGTCAACCCGATGTTATTAAAACCAATCCTATCGGTGTAGAAGATCATATCATTGAATCCATTGCACCTACCGATCCGGAGTTGGGCTATTTAGCAGTGCAGGATTTGGAGGGCAGATGGATCGGCCTGCTTGCAAATTATTCGCTGCATTATGTAGGTGACTGGGAAAATGGAACAATTTCAGCCGATTACTTTGGCGTTTTTGCGGCCTCACTAACAGATCAACTGGGCGTTGGGGATACTGATTTTGTTTGCATCATGAGCAATGGAACAAGTGGTGATGTGAATATTTGGGACTTTCTCAATAGCGAAGCCTATCCCAAAGAATATTTTGCCAAAAGTAAACTCATTGGGAATGATTTGGCCCTAAGAGTATATGCTGATTTACCCAAGTTATCCTGGCAGCTTAATCCTGTGCTACGTTTTGCGTATGAGGATATAGAAGCATCGGTAGTGAAACCTACACAAGAAGAGTTATCGCTTGCAGGTGAAATTGTTTCTAAAACCGATTTCGAGGATATAGTTATGGATCAGACAGGACTACGGCAGCTATATGCGCGCGAGCAAATATTACTCCATGAATTCTCGGATGTTGTAATTTGCCCTATACAAGCCATTCAAATTGGGGATGGGTGCATCGGTACGTTGCCCGGCGAATTTTTTTCAGAAACAGGATTGTATCTTAAAAAGAAAGTCAGCATTGGATCCTATTTCACCATTTCGATGGCCAATGGAAATGTAGGGTATGTTCCACCAGCTTCGGAAATTGTTAAAGGGGGGTACGAAACCTGGCGTTGCCGGTATAGTTGTCTAAAACCGGAAACAGAGGCAACCATGCGTGAACATTTATTGACGCTGATCCAAAGTTTAAAACTGAACGTTTAGTGTTTTACGGTAATGGCTTGGTGTCATATCCTTTAATTTTTTAAACTGACGGTTGAAGTTGGCCAGATTGTTGAAACCGCACTCGTAGGCCACTTCAATTACATTCCGATCCTTTTCTGATAATAATTTACAGGCATGTCCGATACGTACGGTCGTCAGGTATTCCACAAAGGTGACACGAAACTGCTCTTTAAAGAAATTGCAGAATGCAGTAACACCCATATTGCCGACGGCCGCGATTTCAGAAAGGCTAATTTCTTTGTCAAAATTGTCCATGATATAGCCCGTAATCCGTTTGAAGCGCTCCGAGGACTCATATTGAAAGTTTTGAACAAAGGTAGGACTGGCAAGCAGGTTGTACTCTGTGGTGGTAGACATAATGTCGAAAATGAGCATCAGGGAGGACAACCTTTGTAAGCCATTTTGATGAGTCATTTGTCGGATGATCGCGTTGATCTGCTGACGGGTTTGTCCTGTGAGCTCCATGCCGCGATCGGCTAACTTTAACACCTTCTTAAAGCCTTCTATTTCAGGAATATTCATAAATTCATTACCCAGAAAATCACTGGTAAAATGAATCACATGCGCATCAGCTTGGTGCCGGGCTTGCTTGTTTAAATAAATGGGGTCATTTACCCAAACGTGGGGAAGTCGCGATCCCATAAAAACAAGGTCGTCTTCATCAAAACAGCCTATATGGTCTCCAACCATACGTTTTCCTGTACTCTTATTGACAAGTACAAATTCAAAATGCGTATGGTAATGCCAGGGCGCGGGAAAAAAATCACCGGTTTCCCGGAAAACAATAAAAGATTTGTCTACGTCCTGAGGTAAGTGAAATTCAACAGCTTTCATAGAAAAATGAATTGCTCAATCAGTAAAAAATACAAATACGTTTTGTTAGTGCGAGAGGGTGACCAGGGTGCAGGTGCATTGTAGCGCCTGATCGGTCGTAAGAATCAGCAACCTGACGGTACGTTTGTGCATACCACGACTGCTTTTTACAATTTTAAATCAGTTTTGGGACTAATGTGCCATGTTTTCCTGTAAAAATTACCGATAACGTTATCGAAAATGATATAGGATAAATTCTACGAGACATTTTTGTGATATAATAAGTAAAAATTGAATTTATCTTCATTTTTCACCCATTGTGATGATAGTATCAGAATTGCGAACAATAGTACAGGTTTTTTTATGTTGTGGAATATAGTTTTGTTAAAATTAGATTTAGTAGAATAATCGTTTTTATAGTATTGGTAATTGTTTTATTAATTATGGTGTTAATGTTTATTGAAGAAATATTCTATTTGTATAATTCAGTTGTAAGTAAATCTAGTCGCAGGGGGTGGGTTATTTTGCTAACCATGATCAGTTTTGGTTCGTTTGCGCAAGTGAAGGAGCAGCCATTAACCTATGAGGTGGTTCGGGCGCCGAAGAAAGTCTCCATAGATGGAAATTGGGATAAATCGGTTTGGAAGAAGGTAAAACCGCTCGTAGTTGGTAAATACATGGGGGCCATTCCTGCTTTTAAACCTGGAGTTGAAGCCAAAATGATTTATGACGATGCCAATGTATACGTCATTTTTAGAGTGAAAGATAAACAGGTTCGCAGTCTGGTACGGGAGTATAATGGTAATGTTTCGGGGGATGCATGTGTCGAATTCTTCTTCTCACCGGATTCCCAATTACCCGAACGCTATTTTAATCTGGAAATTAATGCAGGGGGTACACCACTTATTTTTTACGTAACAAAACCGTGGACAGGCTTTCAGAAGTTAGAGGCTGATGACATTAAGCAAATAGAAATTGCGCATTCGCTCCCATCGGTTGTGGATCCGGAAATTAAGGAAGAGGTAACCTGGACCATCGAATACCGTATACCGTTGTCTATGCTTCAAAAGTTTTCCAACGTAACCTATCCAAAGCCAGGTGTAATCTGGAAAGCTAATTTTTACAAAACAGCTAGCCAGAGTACCAATCCGCACTGGATTACCTGGTCGCATGTAGACCATCCCAAACCAAATTTCCATTTGCCTCACTTTTTTGGGACACTCATTTTTAAGTAATCACCTATGGCACTTCCTCATTCAAAATTCCTTTTTACAAAGCTGGTATTGTTCGCTTTTGTGGCGCAATGTGTCCATACGGATATGCTTGCGCAGGGGACCGAAGAGTTTTATCAATCTAAGGTTTTTACGGCTGTTAACGGATTTACGAAAGGTATAGAAGGGCCAGCGGTGGATCGCAACGGCATTTTGTATGCGGTTAATTTTGAAAAACAGGGCACCATTGGCGCGGTAACCACTAGTGGTGCAGGTAGCGTTTTTGTTGAGCTGTCTAACGGAAGTATTGGTAATGGCATTCGTTTTCATAAAGATGGCCATATGTTCATTGCAGACTATAAAAATCACAATATTCTGCGGGTCAACATGAAAAACCGGCAGGTGGAAGTTTTTGCCCATGAGCCCAAAATGAATCAACCCAATGATATCGCAATCGACGATAAGAATCGCCTTTATGCAAGCGATCCGAATTGGGGAAATGGTACAGGCAATATCTGGCGAATTGATAACGATGGAAAAGTAGAATTACTAGCGAGTAACCTGGGTACCACCAATGGTATAGAAGTGAGTCCGGACAATAAAACACTGTACGTGAATGAATCTGTTCAGCGCAAAGTGTGGGCGTACGACTTAAATGCTATGGGTGAAATCGGCAGCAAGCGCCTGTTGATCGAATTTCCTGACTTTGGAATGGATGGCATGCGTTGCGATGTCAAGGGGAATTTGTATATCACCCGCCATGGAAAAGGTACTATTGCCAAGGTCTCTCCCGCAGGAAAACTGCTTAAAGAAATTAAGCTAACCGGTAAAATGCCGAGCAATCTGGCATTCGGGGGCAATGATGGGAAGACTATATATGTCACTTTGCAGGATCAGGGCAATGTAGAGATATTTAGAGCAGAAGAAGCAGGCCGCGAATGGAAAATGTTAAAAAGATGAAAGGGAATCCGTTGTATAAAGTGGCTCTTGCATTATCAGCCACATGCTTTGCCGTTACGATCTATAAGATTCTGGTAGGCGAAATCGCTACTGCCGGACCCTTTTTTGTTACATTTTTGGTAGCATTGTCAATAGGGTTTAGAGGTATACCACTGGTTAAAGGACTGGCCTTTACCATATTCATACTAGGGGTAACCACTTTGGCACTGTATTATCCTTTTTTATTCAAATCCATAAATGGTTTTGAACTCGCTGCGCTCATTACACCACTCATTCAGGTAATTATGTTTGGAACCGGTTCGTCCATGGGAATTAAGGATTTTATCGAACTGTCCAAATCACCGAAATCGGTCGTGGTAGGGGTTTTGGCCCAATTTATCATTATGCCTGTTTTAGGTTTTGTATTAGCTAAGGTTTTCAATTTCCCATCCGAAATAGCAGCCGGGGTTATTTTGCTGGGTTGTGCGCCCACCTCTGTTACAGCCAGTTTGTTTGCATACCTGGCCAAGGCCAATGTAGCATTAGCGATTACGGTAACTTCCCTCACTACCTTACTGGCTCCATTGTTAATTCCTCTATTGATGAAAGTGTATGCAGGCGGATTCATCGAAATAGATGTGTGGGGGATGATGTGGGGGATGGTTCAAATTGTGGTACTTCCCATCGGAGCCGGACTCCTCTTTAACAAATTGCTGAGCGGTAGAGCCAAATGGTTGGACGCCAGCATGCCATATGTCTCTATGGTTGGCGTGGCCATGATTGTTGCCATTATTATGGCCGCAGGCCGCGACAGTATTCTGAATATTGGTTTTACATTATTTCTGGTTGTGTTGATTCACAATTTGTTGGGTTGCTTTTTCGGTTACTGGGGGGCAAGGTTGTGCGGTTTAGATGAAAGGGATTCCCGAACAATCAGTATTGCAACAGGGATGCAAAATGCCGGAATGGTTTCAGGTATTGCGAAAGTGATGGGGAAAATTGCAACCGTGGGCCTGGCCTCAGCTATATGTGGACCTATCATGGGCTTATCTGCTTCGGTGCTTGCATCTTATTGGAGTGGTAAGCAGCAAAAGGATGAAGTGCAGCCCGAACCGGCCGTAGAATAGCGGGAAATAACTTTTTTAATTTTAAAACTTACATCATGTCGAAGAGAATTGCGCTGCTTGGTATTTATCATGAATCTAACACGTTTGCGGATAAACCAACTACCTTCATTGACTTTGAAAAAGGTCATTCTTTGGTGGGAGAGGAGATCCGACAAGAGTACCAGGAAGCTCATCATGAAGTGGGTGGTATGATTGAAGTGATTGACCAGGCAGGAATGGAGCTTATTCCGCTCGTGTTTTCAGAAGCAACACCAGGAGGAACCATTGCCGCAGAAACCTATTCGACCTTGCGTGAGCGCATGTTAAAAAGTCTGAATGGCATTTTACCTGTGGATGGTATTTTGGTGGTTCCGCATGGAGCCGGCGTAAGTGAGGACTTTCTTGATATGGATGGTGATTGGATTGGGGCGGTGCGTGAAAGGGTAGGTGCTGATGTTCCTATTGTGGGTTCTTTGGATTTGCATGCCAATGTAAGTCCTAAAATGGTTGAGTCTGCGAATGCCTTTGTATCTTATAAGAAAAACCCGCATATAGACCAGAGACAGACGGGGAAAGCAGCTGCCGAGATATTGGTAAGGACGCTAAACGGAGAAATAAAACCGGTTCAGGCATTGGTTCAAGTACCGCTGGCGATCAGCATTGAACAACATTTTACCTCGAACGAACCTTGCAAGAGTTTATATGCATTTGCTGAGAAATTAGGCAGCCACAAGGGCATTATATCCATCAGTATCCTATTGGGCTTTCCCTATGCCGATGTGCCCGAAATGGGAACCTCGTTGGTGGTGGTGACGGACAATGATCCCGAATTAGCATTGCAAATCGGAAAGCAGTTGGAAGCGTATATTTTAAATAACAGGGAATTGTTTGTAGGGCCGAAAATAGATATACCCGAGGCGGTTCAAATGGCAGCTAAACTCCCGAAACCCGTATTGTTGTTGGATATGGGAGACAACATCGGAGGTGGAAGTCCAGGCAATAATATCGGACTGCTGGAAGGACTTGAAGCGACTGAAAACCTCAAATACTTTGTATGTATATATGATCCGGAAGCGGTAGAGAAGGCGGAGGGATATCAATTGGGTGATACTTTTAGCATATCAATCCGAGGTACAGATCAGTTCACACTCAGGAATTTATGGTTGGATGTACGGTTGCGTACCCGAACCGACGGGAACTTTAAAGAAGACAGTCCGCGGCATGGAGGACAGGTCAATTACTACATGGGAAAAACCGCCGTTGTGGAAAGGCCAAATGGCAGCGTAATCATGTTGACATCGCTCCGTGTTCCTCCTTTTAGTTTAGGGCAGTTAACATCTTGTGATTTAGATCCTAAGACTTTTGATGCAATTGTAGCCAAGGGCGTTATAGCTCCACTCGCAGCATACGCACCCGTTTGCCCATCAACCATCCAGGTAAATACCCGAGGCGTTACACAGGCCGACATGACTTTGTTTTCCTATATGAATAGAAGGAAGCCGCTGTATCCTTTTGAGATATAAATCATTTCATTTTTAGAATCCTTAAAACAAATTAACACATGAAGAAATTATTCCTAAACCTGTTCATGCTATCACTCTTACTTGCGCCTTCTGTGAAAGCGCAAGTGAAGGGTGGTGATCCAGAAGCTCGTTTAAAAGCAATGGGGATCGTTTTAAAAGCGCCGGGTAAACCGACTGCAAATTTTCTTTCAGCCGTTCGGGTTGGCAATCTCGTATATGTATCCGGGCACGGTCCGGTTCAGGAAAACGGGGAGTATATGAAAGGGAAAGTGGGTGATCAGGTCAATTTTGAACAAGCGCAATTGGCCGCCAGGCTCACGGGGATTTCTTTGCTTACGGCCTTAAAAGGTGAAATAGGGAATCTGAATAAAGTTAAGCGTATTGTGAAAGTACTGGGTATGGTTAACGCAGTTCCTACTTTCGATCGTCACTCTCAGGTGATTAATGGATTCTCGGATTTGATGGTAGAGGTATTTGGTGAAAATGGTAAACATGCACGCTCGGCAATTGGCCTGGGTTCTTTACCGATGGGTATCCCTGTTGAAATTGAAATGATTGTGGAATTGAAAGAATAAACTGATGCTCAGAAATATAAATATTCCTACCCTTAAAATTTTCTTGCTTACGACCGTTGCCAGCGTTTGTTTATTGGAGCAGGCGGTTGGACAGGTCGCTAAGCATAACCTACGTCCGGCTTCGCTAGGTAAGCTGGGCATGGTAGCTTCGGCAAATCCATTGGCT
>CALGRQ010000028.1 GCA_937880795.1 uncultured Dyadobacter sp.
AATGACTTTTTGAGCGGTTTCATTGGCTTTTGCCCAATCCTTGTTATTCAGTTGAAATTTGGTAAGAAATGCCAGTGCAGCCCCCTTTGTAGTGCGACCATGTTGCTTCGCTGTAACGGGCAATATGTCTGCTGCCGCTGTCAATTCGTCGGTTACGAATTTGATAAACTCTTCTTTAGTTGGGCGAGATGGACGGTCATCGCTGTTACTGATACTGCTGGTGATGATCGGCGTAGGACCAAAAAGATCGTATAAATAGATATAGCCGCTTGCCCTCAAAAACCGGGCTTCTGCAATGATTTGTTTTTTTCGTTCTGCATCAAAATCTATATTAGGCACATTGTCAATAACAAGGTTAGCCCTATAAATGCCGCTGTAATAGCGTGTCCAGCCGGTATCAAAAAATTCATGAGAAGCGTTCCAGGTAAAGTCTTCCAACGGTTGTGCAAGTCCGCGAAGACCGCCTTCACGAATGATCAGCAGATCGGTGGTAACCTCGGCCATTACAAGAATGTTTCTGAAGCCATCCGAGCCTTGTTTCTGTTCTACTGCATAGGCTGCATTTAGTAATGCCTCGGCGTCGTCGGCAGTTTTAAAGAAATTGTTAGGACCAAAAGCGGAATAAACCTGCTCTTCCAGTGGATTGCTGCATGAAACCAGATTCAGGAGCAAAATGATATATAGTAACTTTTTCATTGTTGTTCAGTTCGATGATTAAAGGGTGATACTCAGGCCGGCAGTGAAAGTGCGCGAAAGTGGGAATGCATTGTAATCTGCCCGCACATTAGAAGTTCCAAAAGCGCTTACCTCAGGGTCGAAACCGGTGTATTTTGTGATGGTAAACAAGTTTTGACCAGTTACGTAAATTTGCAGGCCACTCACATTCTTCCATTTACCCGTCGGGAAGTTGTATGTAAGCTGTACTGATTTTAATCTCAAATAGGATGCATTTTCAACTGCTCGACTGTTAACATTGCTGGTATATGAAACGGCCACAGGTATAGCGGACGAATTGTTGTTGGTTGGGTTTGTCGGTGTCCAGCGGTCGGTATAGGTTTCTTCCAAACGATTTCTTCTGAAAGAGATAGGATTCTCGGACTCCGTTCTGTTCAGGTTAAACATTTTGTTACCCTGAACACCCTGGAAAAAGAATGAAAAATTGAAAGAGCCAAAAGTGAAATCGTTATTCAGTCCGTAGGTGAACTTTGGAAAAGGAGATCCCAATATGGTTCTGTCTGACGAGTTGATGGTTCCGTCGTTGTTTACATCCTTGTATTTGTATTCGCCGGGACGTGACAATGGCTGTGCACTTGCGGCAATGTCGTCACCCTGTTGGAAAACGCCTTCAACCACATAGCCATAATAGGCGTTCAGCGGATCGCCTTTGCGAATAATGGTGAAATCGTTGGTAAACCCGGCAGAACCGCCAAGGATGAAAGGTAGGCTTCCTAAGTTAGTCACTTCATTTTTAACGGCAGACAAGTTGGCCGAAGTACGCCATGTAAACGGCGCAGTGATGTTGATCGATGTAACTCCAAATTCAATACCCGAGTTTTTCAAACCACCCACATTTTTGAAAGTTGAGGTAAAGCCTGTGGTTCGTGGTATAGGGAGTTGCAGGAGTAAATCTTTGGTCTCTTTTGAGAAATAATCAATGCTACCGGTAATACGGTTTTCCAGTAATCCAAAATCAACCCCAACGTTAAGTTGCGTAGTCGTTTCCCATTTAAGATCTGGATTTGGAAGCTGCGTAGTGGAAATTCCTACATAAGGAGCGCCATCGAATATAGCCTGACCTTGTGGCCCAAGAAGTACCAATGATTTGTAACTACCAATATCCTGATTACCCGTCATACCATAGCTCGCCCGGAATTTTAGGTCGGTAATGGCGTTCACATTTTTCAGGAATGCTTCGTCTTTAATTCTCCATCCCAATGCTACGGAAGGGAACACGCCGTATTTTTTATTGTCACCAAACCGGGAAGAACCGTCGGCACGAATAGATGCGGTAAGTAAATATTTATCATATAGGTTGTAATTCACCCGTCCCAAATAGGAGAGGAGCTGGTTCTTCGTTCTGCCTGAACCCAATGAAAAGGTAGTCTGTGCACCAGCTGCTAGATTATCGGTCAAGAGAGCGTCCAATGGAAAGTTCTGAGCGCCCGCTGAGAGTGAACTCACTTCGAACTCCTGGTAGGTATAGCCCCCTAAAACTTCGAGTGAATGATTTTTATTTAAAGCTTTGTTGTATCTGGCGGTAAATTCAATGAGACTATTGGTTGAATTGCTGGTAAGTACGTTGGCAATTCCTTTGGTTCCTTCTCCTCTTTTGGTCAGTCGGGAAGTGAACAAATCGCGTCGGGAATCCTGGCGATCAGTTCCCACATTGATCTTGGCTGACAATTCAGGTAAGAAGAAATATTCAGCGAATACGCTACCAAATGTTCTGTTGGTAGTAGCGAAATCACTCACCTCGTTGGCTAGCCCAACAGGGTTTTCCAAGTTCACGATCTGTGTTTGCGCCCAGGTTCCGTTGGCGTTTTTAATGGGGAGTGTAGGATCCTGAAAAATAGCTGTATTGATTACACCAGCACTTTCATTGACACTTACTCCGTTCGGAACGAAATCGTCTTTCACATTACTGGAATTTAGATTCAGGCCAAACTTAAATTTCTCGTCCGTGTAATTCAGATTTACCCGTCCCACGTATTTTTTTATACCCGAGCTGATGACGACACCCTTTTGATCCAGATAATTGAGTGAGGCATAGTAATTGAATTTATCCTGTCCACCCGAAAAGCTCAACTGGTGATTTTGCACCGTACCCGTTTTGAATATTTCCTTTTGCCAGTCGGTTCCTTTGCCAATCTGAGCAATTTGCTCGCTCGTAAATTCCGGCTGTTGATTCTGGTCGGCGCGAAGATCGTTCAGTAGAGAGGTATATTGCTGAGCATCCAGCATGGGTACACTCTTGGCTACTTTTGAAAATCCTCCCGAAACCGCATAGTTAACACTGAGTTTGCCCTTGCTGCCCTTTTTTGTCGTAATCAAAATAACCCCATTTGCGCCGCGTGAACCGTATATGGCCGTTGCTGACGCATCTTTCAGTATTTCAATAGATTCAATGTCGTTGGGATTCAGTGCATTCAAGGGGTTTCTAGGAGTGGTTTCACTCACCAAAGTAGAGCCTGGCACAACGCTTGAATTGTTTATGGGCAGTCCATCAATTACATACAAGGGTTCATTGTTGGCATTGATCGAATTAGCTCCTCGAATACGGATAGATACGCCTCCACCAGGCTCTGAACTGGCCTGAGTAACCTGTACACCCGCCGAACGCCCTGAAATGAGTTGATCAACGGAAGTTTGTACGCCCTTGTTAAATTCTTTGCTATCCAGTGAGCTAACAGAGCCTGTAATGTCTCGCTTCTTTTGCGAACCATAACCGACAACGACCAATTCGTTTAGCTGGCGCGTGTCGTCTTGAAGTTGAATGTTGATTTCAGACCGGTTCTTTACGGGCACCTCCTGCGTTAAATAGCCGATACCTGAAAAAACCAGAATAGCGTTGGCCGGAACCTGTAATTCGTATTGACCATCTACATTGGTTGTAGTGCCAATGGTGGCATTTTTAACGAGCACATTAATACCCGGCAGTGCGGATTGGTCACTCGGAGAAGTTACTTTTCCCTTCGCCAGTTGAGATTGGGCAAAGGTTGTGTGATGAATAATAAAAATACTGGCTATCAGTATCTTGAAGTGGGTACTTCGCAGAAATTGCAACATAATAATATGATTAAAAAACGATTGAATTATTATCTATTTAATAGATGGATTATATATTTTAATAGGCAAGTGGTAACCCATCACTATTATATATTCATCAGAGGGAAAAGGGAATTAAACCATAGAAGAAAGACCACAACAACTCATTTTTTGAGTTGAAGTTTCTTTGATAGCCAGGTCGCTGTTTTGG
>CALGRQ010000029.1 GCA_937880795.1 uncultured Dyadobacter sp.
TTATACTCAAATGAGATTCCCTGCACCTGTCCCTGTATACTGCTCGATCCATTTTTTAAAGTAATACCGTTCCGGGAGTCAAAAACAGCCACGGCACTGGCCGATTCCATATTGTCATATAGGTATTTGTATTCTGCGTAGGTAGGCTCAGGCCACTGAAAATACTTCCACCATTGGTATTCGCCACCAAATCCCCATGGCCATTTTTGAACATAAATTACCTTATCGCCTATAAAACTCATACTATCCTTAATTCCCCTTTCCAGCGAATCAACAATGGTGAAAACGGCAACAATGGCAAATATACCCACTGTTACACCCAACAGTGACAGGGTTGTTCGGGTAAGATTAGACCTGAGCGCCTGCCAGGCAAACCGAAAACTTTCCCATAACTGGCGTAGTGTTTTCATAAAAAGGATTTCTGATATTGAATACGCAAATAAAGAATTATTCGGAAAACTACCACGATTCACATTTCCTACAACACAAATTAGGACAAAAGGAAATAAAACAGGGTGAGTAGCAGCCAGATGTTCTCGCAAAACCGGAATTATTACAAATATTTTTCCAAAATTGTAGCTGATCTTTTCCTATTACCAACGAGCGGTTAACCAGCCGTCAGTCACCATACCTGCAAAATGCGCATAAGTTCTACGCTTTTACTATTCGCCATCACTTCTTCGGGCTTTCTGGCAGCTCAGCAACCCGTTAAAGAATCTACCGGATTTTACCAGTTCTTGTCCGACGACCCCAATCAAAAACCTTTCATCAGCGACCGCAAAGGTGTGGTGGCGAAAAACGGAATGGTGGCATCCGCACATCCGGAAGCGTCACGGGCGGGTGTGGAAATACTACAAGCAGGTGGTAACGCCATAGATGCGGCCATTGCGGTTCATTTTGCGCTGGCTGTGGTGCATCCTTCCGCCGGAAACATTGGCGGAGGTGGGTTTATGGTCTATAGGGATAAATCAGGCGCAACCAGCAGCATCGATTTCAGAGAAAAAGCACCAAACAGAGGCCACGCCAATATGTACCTGGATAAGGATGGAAACGTCATTCCGAATGCAAGCATACTAGGTCGGCTGGCGTCGGGCGTGCCTGGTTCTGTTGATGGCATGATACAGGCTCATAAAAAATATGGCTCACTACCCTGGAAAAGCCTCCTACAACCTGCAATTGACCTGGCCAATAAAGGGGTTATACAAACGGAACAAGAAGCCAGGGGCTTAAATGCGGTGAGAAACGATGTATTAGCCCAAAACCCGGGGACACATTATTTTCAAAAACCGGATAAAACGGATTGGGTTAAAGGTGATAATCTTGTTCAAAAAGACCTGGGCAATGTGCTTACCCGTATACAGAAAAAAGGACGGGATGGATTCTATACAGGTAAAGTGGCCAAACTTTTGGTGAAAGATATCAATCAAAATAAGGAAGGGATCATCAGCAAAAAGGATTTAAAGGATTATCAGGCCAAATGGCGCGAAACCATCACGGAATCATACAAGAACTACAAGATTATTACCATGGCACCACCTTCCAGTGGAGGAATTGCACTGGTGCAGCTATTGCGTCTTACCGAGCCCTATCCGCTTAAAAGATGGGGATGGCATAGCGACTCTACCATTCAGGTGATGATTGAGGCTGAAAGACGGGTATATGCGGATCGTGCCAAATTCATTGGCGATCCGGATTTTATCAAAGTTCCCGTAGCCGAACTGATGAAGCGAGACTATCTGAAAACGCGATGGAACTCGTTCAATTGGGACAAAGCATCCAATAGCAAGGATATAAACGGCGGTACTGTTCCGGGTTATGAAAGCCCTCAGACAACACATTTTTCTATTGTTGATAAGGACGGAAATGCCGTAGCCGTTACCACCACCCTGAATGGCAGTTATGGAAGCCGCGTGGTGATCAAAGGAGGCGGATTCTTGATGAACAATGAAATGGAC
>CALGRQ010000030.1 GCA_937880795.1 uncultured Dyadobacter sp.
TGGCTTATAAAATCTGAACCGGATACGTATTCTTGGGATGATTTCGTCAAAGAAGGAAAATCGATGTGGGATGGTGTGCGCAATTTTGCGGCCCGATTGAATATGATTGAAATGAAAGTCGGCGACCTTGCCCTTTTTTATCATAGCAATGAAGGCAGAGAAATTGTGGGACTTGCCAAGGTGTCCAAGGAACATTACCCCGACCCTACTGCCGAAGACCCGCGTTGGGTAGTTGTAGAATTTGTACCTGTTGAAAAATTCCCAAAACCGGTAACCTTAAAACAGATCAAAGCTGACAAACGATTTGAAGACATGGCGCTTGTCAAACTTTCACGCTTGTCGGTAGGACCCGTGAAACCAGAGGAATTCGACTTTATTATGCAACTTGCACATGACTAAAAAGGCTCCTTTCTTATCGTGGAGTCCTTTCCTACTCGGTATGCTCCTTTTAATGGTTGTTCCGCTTTACGCCCAAAGTGTAAAACGAATTGAACTACCTGTATCTGGCAATAACTCCACCTATCAGGCTATGCCCTTAGGTGAAAAAGGAGTATTACTGATTTCAAAACCCGATAAGGGGACCTTTAATGTACAGAAATTCGACGGTAATCTAGAACGTGTCTGGTCTATTGACGGCCCGGTACAAGACAATCTGGACTACATTGCTTCATCCTACGACGGAAAGTCGGTTTACCTACTTTTTAGCAAATATCGCAGCACACTATATCAAATCGTAAAGGTCAACATTGGTCCCGGTTTTGTGGAAACTTTCATGATTAATACCCTGGACCGTTTTGAAATCACAGACTTCAAAACGCTTGGTTATGCGGTATTTATGGGTGGTATGGTTCGTAACGAACCCGTATTGCTACATACGAATCTGACAACTTCGCAAACACGCGTATTGCCCTCGGCCATCAAGGGCTCCAATGCAATCCAAACCGTGGAAGTTGATACGGTTAATCATCTTGTAAATGTGGCCTTTGCAGTAAAAAAAGGTCGACAAACTACAATTGTTGCGAGATCCTACGAAGAGACTGGTGAACTTTACACCCAAGTAGCGGTGGATGCAGAGGACGATTATTCCCTACTCAGTGGCCGACTACAGATCCTGAATGATTCTGTACGGCTTGTGATAGGTACCTACGGTTATCGCAACATGCAAAGTGCCAGCAACGCAGCGTCGCAAGGCCTTTATATTAGCAAGGTGGTAAACGACCAGGTTGCTTTTACACAATATCACAGTTTTACCGATTTTAAAAACTTCTTCAACTATATGAACGAGCGCCAACAAGAAAAAATGGAGCGACGCATTAAAAAGAAGAAGGAATCTGGCGACGATTTAAAACTGAATTACCGCTTACTGGTTCACGATATCATCCCAAAAGGCAATAATTATCTGCTAGTAGCCGAAGTATTTTATCCCGAATATCGATATCAAAACCCTAATATGATGGGCGGATACGGTTACCGCGGAATGATGGGGTATCCTTTTGGTATGGGGCTATACAACCCTTATTTATGGAACCCGATGTACGGAGGACGCGGCTATAACAATCAACAGATTTTTGACGGATTCACCTATACCCATGCCGTAGTTGCCGATTTAGATCAAAATGGCAAGTTGCTTTGGGATAATAGCATCAGCTTTGAAGAGGTGAAAAGTATGGATCTGAAAGAAAAAATAAAAGTTCAATCCAATTCTAATGGCAACACCCAGCTTGTATATAGCCATGCGGGTGCAATCCGTAGCAAAACCATTAAGGGGAATAAGGTAATCGATAATGACAAAGTAATTCCCATAGAAACCAATGTAGAAGGTGACAAGATCAAGAAAACAAGTACTGATGACATCGATTATTGGTTCGACAAATACTATCTCGCCTGGGGCGAACAACGTATTGTGAACGCAGCGGGTGACGTACAAACCCGCGGAAGACGCAACGTGTTTTACCTCAATAAAATATCTTTTTAACAATCCTGATTATTAGAAGGACCGTCACTCTATAATCCTGATTATTTATCATTCAAAAAATGCTTTTACTTTCTCCAGAACAACATACAGATTACCAACTAATTGACTCGGGGGGCTTCGAGAAACTTGAACGTTTCGGTCCATATATTCTCTCTCGTCCCGAGCCTCAGGCGATTTGGGATAAAAGCTTGACTGAACAAGAATGGGAAAAGCGAGCAAATGCGACTTTCAAACGAGATAAAAACTCGCAAGAAAAAGGGCAATGGATATCCAAACCCGAAATGCCTGATAAATGGACATTTCAATATAGAGCGGGCGCTTTACATTTAAGAGCGAAGTTAGCCCTTTCTTCATTCAAGCATGTTGGCGTATTTCCGGAACAAGCAACCAACTGGGATTTTATATCAAAAAAATTAAAGCAAATTCCGGAGGATAAACCAAACGTTTTAAACCTCTTCGCCTATACAGGTATTGCATCTTTGGCCGCAAAGGCATCTGGTGCCGATGTCACCCATGTGGATTCGGTAAAGCAGGTAATTAGCTGGTCGCGTGAAAATATGGAATTGAGCGGTTTGGATAATGTGAGGTGGGTGGTAGAGGATGCACTCAAATTTGTACAGCGTGAAGTGAGAAGAGGAAATCAATACAATGGTATTATTCTGGATCCTCCTGCATATGGCCGTGGACCGGATGGAGAAAAATGGCTCCTCGAAGAAAACCTGAATGAAATTCTGAGATTGTGCGCGCTATTACTGAAAAAGAAGAATTTCTTCTTCATCATCAATTTGTATTCGTTAGGTTTTTCAGCGTTGATCGTTGAAAACTTGATTAAAGCACATTTTGGAGATCAAATCCATCACGAGTTTGGAGAACTCTTTATCCCGGATTCGTTCGGTAAAAAGTTACCATTGGGTGTATTTTCTCGCTTTTCTGACCAAGAAGGGTGATTAAAGCGATCATACTGGTGTTAGTGGTAATATTGCATAAATGGTCGAATTAGACGGGCATGAGGATTCGTAAAGTTGTATATCTTCTTTTATTAGTGGCTTTGCCGACGGTTTTTATGCTGTCGTGCCAAAGTGATGCGCGCAATAGTACGCGCATACCTCCGGTTGTTAAGAAAAATAAAAAGCAATGGGAGAAAGATGCCCTACTATCCCTATCAGACCTCATTTCCCGGGGTATAGATCTTGACGCCAATTATTTTAAGCGTGCTCGCATCTACTTCGATCAGGAACAATATAAACTTGCTCTGGAAGATATCAACTCTGCCATTGATGAACAGGAGAATGTTGGCGAATACTTTTTACTAAGGGGAAAAGTGAACCGCGAACTGGGAGACATCGACAAAGGCTTAGAGGATGCAGAACGAGCAGAGGCTTTACAACAAGGCAGCCCGGAACTATATATCCTGTTAGCCGATCTGCTGCAAGCCAAAGACCGTTTTCGCGAGGCCGATAAGTATCTCACCCATGCCATGAAGCTTACTCCACATGATGCCTCAGCATTTTACGTGAGAGGTATGATACAAGCCAAGCAAGGTGATTCCCTGGCCAGTCTTGCCAGCTTAGACTATGCCATGACCAACAATCCTGGTATGTTGCGAGCTTATTTACAGAGCATTATTATAAACCGAAAGCTCCACAACCCTGGTCAAGCGCTTGTAATCAACAATAAAGCCATTAAACGATTTCCGCAAAATGCAGAGTTATACTACGAGCGCGGACAAATCTATAATGGGCTCTCCAGACCTGACACGGCTATTATATATTACCAGAAAGCAGTCCAGGTGAATCCTAAATACCGCGAAGCGTTGGCTCAAATCGCCGACTTGGGTATTAAAAACCGTATGTATAACAAAGCTGTTGTGGCGCTCACACAGTTACTGCAGGTTGACCCGCAATACCCCCAAATTCATAATTTGCTTGGTTACAGCTATGAAAAATCTGGAAACTTTTACAAGGCAAGAGAACACTATTCTATTACCCTTGCTTCCGATGAGAGTGATCGTGCGGCTCATAATGGCATGTGGCGGATGCGCCGCGATGAAGCAGGCGAGTCTTACTCTAACGAAGCCAACGATCATGACGGCCCGCTTTTGGACACCTCGCGGGTAAAATTAAACCTCATTCAACCTCGGAAAACGATAAATATCCCTGTCGATTCATCTCGAAAGGTTAAAATTCAATAGATTTGCATATTCTGGATGCAACATTGCCTGGATAATAACTCAGGCTGCAAAATCATTCTTTTAAAATTTATAACGCTTACAGTAAGCCATTGAATGAAAGACGAGTCTCAAATTAAAATTACCCTGCCCGATGGTAGCGAACGTTTTTACCAAAAAGGTATAACTGCTATGGGTATTGCGTTAAGTATCAGCGAAGGCCTTGCCAGAAATGTAATTGCCGCGAAAGTGAACAGCGAAGTATGGGATCCAACCCGTGAAATAACGGAGGATTCCTTGGTTAAGCTTCTTACATGGAATGATGAGGATGGTAAAGCAACTTTCTGGCATTCGTCGGCACACTTGCTGGCAGAAGCACTGGAGTCACTATATCCAGGGGTTAAGTTTGGTACGGGACCGTCGCTGGAGAGAGGTTTTTACTACGATGTTGATTTAGGAGAACACACCATTTCGCAAGACGATTTCCCGAAAATTGAGGCAAAAATGCTTGAATTGGCTCGTCAGAAAAATGAGTTTGTTCGTAAACCAATTAGTAAAGCCGACGCTATTGCGCTTTTCACTGAAAAGGGTGATCAGTATAAGCTCGAATTGATTGAGGGACTGGAAGATGGTTCCATTACACTTTACGAACAAGGTGGATTCACTGATCTTTGTCGGGGACCACATATTCCTAATACGGGAATAATTAAAGCCATTAAACTGACTAACGTGGCTGGCGCGTACTGGCGCAATAAGCAAGAAAACAAAATGCTTACCCGGATATATGGTATCACTTTTCCAAAACAAAAGGAATTGGATGAGTATGTTACCATGATAGAAGAAGCAAAAAAACGCGATCACCGCCGTCTTGGCAAAGAACTTGAACTCTTTGCATTTTCGGAAAAAGTGGGCCAAGGCTTACCCTTGTGGCTGCCAAAAGGTGCAATGCTAAGAGAAAGGCTTCAATCATTTTTGAGTAAAGCCCAATCCAGAGCAGGTTACGTTCCTGTGGTTACTCCACATATCGGAAGTAAGGAATTGTATATCACGTCGGGGCACTGGGAAAAATATGGTAAGGATTCTTTCCAACCCATTAAAACCCCAAACATTGGAGAAGAGTATATGCTCAAACCAATGAACTGCCCTCACCATATTGAAATATACAAAACGGCACCACGCTCTTACAAAGATCTTCCAATCCGTTATTCGGAGTTTGGTACAGTCTATAGATACGAACAAAGTGGTGAATTACACGGACTTACCCGTGTACGTGGGTTCACCCAGGATGATGCGCATATTTTCTGTCGCCCTGATCAAGTTAAGGAAGAGTTTATCCGTGTAATCGACCTGGTACTTCATGTATTTAAATCTCTCGGTTTTGACGATTACAGTGCTCAGATTTCTTTACGTGATCCTTCTGACAAACAAAAGTATTTCGGGAAAGATGAGGATTGGGAAAAAGCAGAAAACGCGATCATTGAGGCCGCTGCTGAACGCGGTCTAAATACCGTTACCGAATTAGGAGAGGCTGCTTTCTACGGTCCTAAGCTAGACTTCATGGTTCGTGATGCTTTGGGTAGAAAATGGCAGTTAGGAACTATTCAGGTCGACTACCAACTTCCGCAACGCTTCAATTTGGAATATACGGGTTCTGATAACCAAAAACACCGCCCGGTAATGATTCACCGTGCTCCTTTTGGCTCAATGGAACGCTTTATTGCTATCCTGATAGAAAATACAGCTGGTCAATTCCCACTGTGGCTTTCGCCGGATCAGATTGCTATTCTTCCTATTTCTGAAAAATACGCCGACTACGCACAGGAAATCTTCCTTCAATTGCAGGATCAGGATATTCGTGGCTTTGTTGACAATCGTGATGAAAAAATTGGTCGGAAAATTAGAGATGCGGAAGTTACCAAGGTTCCATTTATGCTCATTGTAGGAGAAAAGGAAATGGCCGAAGGTAAAATCTCCATCCGAAGAAAGGGAGAAGGGGATCTCGGAAGTATGTCCGTTGAGGATTTT